>JAOZKQ010000003.1 GCA_029935275.1 Bacteroidales bacterium
AAGGGATGTTATTATGGCTGGTCAGGATTCTAAAATTGAAATTTGGTCGAAAAAAACTTATGATGCCATTGCTTCAGGGGAAGATGAATTTGCCGATTTAGCCGAAAGGATCATGGATGGACCATTTCAGAATAATGAGGAATGAGTACTTATCATACGCCCGTTTTGTTAGAGGAGAGTATTGAAGGATTAGATATTGACCCGGAAGGTACTTATGTTGATGTTACCTATGGTGGGGGTGGTCATTCAAAAGAAATATTAAAGAGGCTCAAAGGAGGTCGGCTGATAGCTTTTGACCAGGATGCTGATTCTGAGACTAATGTGCATGCTGATAATCGATTGATATTTGTAAGGCAGAACTTTAATTACCTGAGGAATAACCTTAAATATTTAGGTGTTGGTAAGGTAAATGGATTAATTGCAGACCTGGGTGTATCATCTCACCAGTTTGACCAGTCAGCAAGAGGGTTTTCATACAGGCAGAAGGGCCCCCTTGATATGCGGATGAATATGAACGCTGATTTTTCAGCTGCTGATTTGGTAAATCAATATTCAGTTGAGGATTTAAGAAGAGTGTTTTGGGAATTTGGAGAGGTGAAGAATGCCCGGAAGCTGGCTTCATGTATCAATAGGGGTAAAGCAGAAGTGGATATTGATACGATTGAGGATTTTCTGGAAGTAATAAAGCCCTGCATGCCATTAAAAAATGATTATAAATATTTGGCAAAAGTTTTTCAGGCTTTAAGAATTGAGGTCAACCAGGAGATGGACGCATTGAAAAATCTACTTGAACAATCAATAGAGGTGCTTGAGGAGTCAGGTCGTTTAGTGGTTATTTCTTATCATTCTCTTGAAGACAGGCTTGTTAAGAATTATATTAAGTATGGGGATTTTAAGCGGGTTTTGGAAACGGACATCTATGGTAACAGACTTGTTCCCCTTGAAGCAGTAAATCGGAAAGTAATTGTTCCTTCCAAAGAAGAGATTGATAGAAACCCAAGGGCACGAAGTGCTAAATTAAGAATAGCAATACGTAAAGCCAGACATAATTAATATGAAAAAGCGGGTTGAATTTATTGATCAGGAAAAGGAACAGTCAGAAATTAAAAAGGGATTGTTCCGTGAACTGTTGGATGGAACTTTATTAACCAGGGAAGTGGTTGTTAAGCAGCTTCCATTTCTTGTTTTCCTTACTTTCTTGACAATGGTATATATTTCTAACCGGTACAATGCTGAAAAAATTGTAAGGGAAACAGTTGCTTTACAAAGTGAGTTGAAAGAGCTGAGGGCCGAATCAGTTACTATTGCTGCTGAATTAATGAATATAAGTAAACAATCGGAGGTTGCAAAAATGGTTCAGGGTTTAAATTTAGGTTTAAAGGAATCAGTGGAGCCTCCAAAAGGAATTTTATCTTTCTGACAGGGTAATTATGTCACTTAAAAAAGAAATAATCTGGCGTGTGGGATTGATTTATGCTGTATTCTTCCTGATGGCTATGGCCATTATAGGAAGGATCCTTTTTTTGCAGATTGTTGAAGGGGAAAAATGGAGTAAAAAGCAACATACCCTTACTTCAAAAGATTTTAAAATTCAACCCAACCGCGGTAACGTTTATGATACGAAAAACCGTTTACTGGCAACTTCCCAGCCTTTTTATGATATCAGGATGGATTTGAGAAGCAGTGCCCTGACACCTGAGGCCTTTAGTAGTGGGATTAATGGACTTTCAAAAGGTTTGTCCGGAATCCTGGGTGATAAGTCTGCTTCAGCCTATAAGTCTGAACTGCTTGCGGCCAGGAGGCGGGGTGATAGGTATTATCTGATAAAAAGAAGGGTAAATTATTCACAATTAAAAGAGCTGAAGAAATTACCAATTTTTCGTTTGGGGAAATATAAGGGTGGGTTTATTTACATTCAGGATAACAGGAGGGTATTTCCCCATAATGAGCTTGCAGCAAGAACTATAGGATATACTACAAAACCCGGTTCTGATTATTTTGTTGGTATTGAAGGGGCTTATAATGAGCAACTCAAGGGAGTGGAGGGTTTAAGGGTGAAGCAACGGTTATCAGGTAATGTATGGATGCCGGTAAATGACAAAAATGAAGTTGAACCTCATGATGGGGAAGACATTATTACAACAATTGACATTAATCTTCAGGATGTGGCCCATCAGGCACTTTTAAGGCAGCTTTTAAAACATGATGCACAACATGGCACAGTGGTGTTGATGGAGGTGGTGACAGGAGAAGTGTTGGCCATAGTTAACCTGCAAAGAGATAAACAGGGACGATATCATGAATCATACAATTATGCTATTGGTGAAAGCTCAGAGCCTGGTTCCACCTTTAAGCTTCCGGTACTGATGGCTTTACTGGAGGACGGGTATGTGAAACTTAATGATTCTGTAGATACAAAAAATGGGAAAGTCAGATTTTACAATAAGACGATTAAAGATTCACATGATGGTGGTTATGGGGTGATAAGTGTAGAGGAAGTGCTTGAACTATCATCAAATGTTGGCATTTCTATACTGGTAGATAAATACTATCATGGCAGGGAAAAGAATTTCATTAATCGCTTATACAGTATGAACCTTAACCAGAAACTTGATCTGGAATTGTCAGGGGAAGGTAAACCTGAAATAAAATATCCGGGGGATTCTTTGTGGTCGGGTATTTCCCTGCCAATGATGTCGCATGGCTATGAAGTGAGAATGACACCTTTGCAGATTCTTACCTTTTATAATGCAGTAGCTAATAATGGTAGAATGGTTAAGCCTAAATTTGTAAATGAAATCAGATATAATGGGAAATTAATACAAAAATTCCCGGTTGTAACTATAAATTCATCTATTGCTTCCTCCTCTACGATTAATGATGCTAAAATAATGCTTGAAGGGGTAGTTGAAAAAGGAACAGCCAAAAATTTGCAAAACAATCTGTATAAAATTGCAGGTAAAACAGGAACAGCACAGATTGCCCAATTGAATAAAGGCTATGGTGCACACAGAAATGTTCAGTATCAGGCTTCATTTGTTGGATATTTTCCTGCTGATAAACCAAAGTATTCCTGCATTGTTGTTGTAAATGCTCCTTCTAATGCTGTGTATTATGGAAACCTGGTTGCCGGGCCGGTTTTTAAGGAAATTTCGGATAAAGTTTATGCAACTACTCTTGAAATTCAGAATACTGAAGTACTGGTGGAAAACAGGAACTTCCATGTTCCATTTTCAAAAAATGGTAAAAAAGAGGATCTTAGGTTTGTACTTGAAAATATGGATATTGAAATAGTTGAAAAAGGTCAGTTAAGCAATTGGATAAGAACAACAAGCTCTGATTCTCTGGTAATATTTTCAAATTTAACAATAAAGAAAAGTTTAGTGCCAAATGTGGTACATATGGGTTTGGAGGATGCCGTTTATCTGCTTGAGAATGCAGGATTAAAAGTTGTAGTTAGAGGCTTTGGAAGTATCAAATCACAGTCCTTATCACCTGGTAGTATAGTAAAACCGGGGAATAAGATTGTGTTGCAAATGAGTTTTGTTTAAAGATATTAGGATTAATGAAGAGCTTAAGGGAAATATTACAGGATGTATTGGTACTGAAAAGTGCCGGTTCCCTTAATATCCAGGTTTCAGGGCTTGAAATTAATTCCCGGCAAGTAGGAGAAAATTTTCTTTTTGCAGCTGTTAAGGGAACCCTGGTGGATGGGCATAGTTTTATTCCAAATGCTATCGAGGCAGGGGCAACTGTTATTCTTTGTGAGGAATTTCCTCAGGAACTAAATAAAAACCTCACCTGGATTAAAGTAAAGGATGTTCCGGAAGCACTTGGAATAATAGCATCTTCTTTTTACGGGCATCCGTCAAAGGAAGTTCAGTTAATTGGAGTAACCGGGACCAATGGGAAAACCTCTGTCGTAACTTTTTTATATCATGTTTTTGAGGAGGCTGGTTTCCCTTCAGGCTTAATTTCTACGATTAAAACCTTTGTGCATAAGAAGGAATATGAGGCAACACATACTACACCTGATGTAATTACGCTAAATAAATTGTTGCGACAAATGGCAGATGCCGGATGCTCTTATGTATTTATGGAGGTTAGTTCCCATGCAATTGACCAGAAAAGAATAGCAGGATTGACCTATCAGGGAGGTGTTTTTACTAATTTGACACATGATCATTTAGATTATCACAAAACTTTTAAAAACTATTTAACTGTAAAAAAGAAGTTCTTTGATGATCTTCCGGTTGCAGCATTTGCACTTGTAAATACGGATGATAAAAATGCACGGGTTATGATTCAAAACTGTAAAGCCCGTACCCAAAGCTATGCATTAAAACAAATAGCTGATTTTAAGGCTAATATTATTGAGCGCACATTTGAAGGTACAGAAGTAAGAATTGATTCAAAAATAGTATGGCTGCCTTTTATTGGAAATTTCAATATCTATAATCTTTTGGCGGTTTATGGTGTATCTCTGAATTTGGGACTGGATTCTGAAGAGGTATTGAGAATTATTAGCAAACTTCATCCTGTTTCTGGCAGATTTGAGACTATCCGATCTGAAAAGGGGCAGATTGCAATTGTAGATTATGCCCACACCCCTGATGCTTTACTAAATGTACTTGGAACAATTCAGCAGATCCGGAAAAACAATTCAAAAATAATTACTGTAGTTGGTGCAGGTGGGGACAGGGATAAATTGAAAAGGCCGGAAATGGCCAGAATCAGTGCAGAAATGAGTGACCGTCTAATATTAACCTCAGATAATCCCAGGAGTGAAGATCCGGAGGAGATCATCCAGGATATGAAAGCAGGTATCCCTGTGGATAAGGAAAGCATAGTTATTGCAATTGTAAACAGGAAAGAAGCGATCAGGACCGCTTGTTTAATGGCCAAAAATGATGATATCATTCTCATTGCAGGTAAGGGGCATGAAACTTATCAGGATATTAATGGGGTACGGCATCATTTTGATGATAAAGAAGTAATTGAAGACGTATTTGGAAATAAGAAAATGAATTAATCCCGGACATATGTTATATTTATTGTTTTCATATCTCGACCAATTTAACTTTCCCGGTGCTGGAATGTTTCAATACATTTCATTCCGTGCGGCCTTGACTGTAATTACCAGCTTGTTCATTTCCCTGGTTTTTGGTAAACGGATAATTCGTTTGCTTCAGAAAAAGCAAATAGGTGAAGTTGTCCGTGATCTGGGACTGGAAGGTCAGTATCAGAAGGTCGGAACACCTTCTATGGGTGGAATTATCATACTCTCCTCAATTCTCATCCCTGTTCTTCTCTTTGGCGACCTTGAGAATATTTATGTTATTTTAATGATAATTACTACAGTATGGCTTGGTATTATAGGCTTCATAGATGATTATATTAAAATATTTAAAAAAAATAAAGAGGGACTGGCAGGCAGGTTTAAAATAATAGGACAGGTTAGCCTTGGATTGATTGTGGGCTTAACCTTGTATATGAGTAATGATGTAGTGATTCGTTATCATGAGCCGGTGGAATTAGAAATTACGGAAGCAGGGGGAATTGTTAGTAATGATGTAGTGGTGTATGATGAAAAATCTACAAAAACAACAATTCCTTTTGTAAAAAATCATGAATTTGATTATTCATACCTGGTTGGTTTTATGGGTGAGAATAAGCAGAAATGGGCATGGCTTGTTTTTGTCATAGTGGTTATCTTTATTATTACTGGTGTTTCAAATGGAGTTAATCTTACTGATGGGCTGGATGGTCTTGCTGCCGGAACAACTGCTGTTAGTGTTACCACCCTGGGTGTTCTTGCTTACCTGACGGGTAATGCTATTTATGCAAATTATTTGAATATTATGTATATCCCATATACCGGGGAGCTGGTAATATTTGCCAGTGCAATGATCGGAGCTACCATTGGGTTTTTATGGTATAATTCTTATCCGGCACAGGTTTTTATGGGAGATACAGGAAGTCTTGCTCTGGGTGGTATTCTGGCAGTATATGCCATAATCATTAGAAAGGAACTCCTGATTCCAATTCTTTGCGGGGTTTTTCTAATCGAAAGTCTTTCGGTTATGATACAGGTTAGTTATTTCAAATATACACGGAAAAAATATGGGAAGGGCCGAAGGGTCTTTCTAATGTCACCACTTCATCATCATTATCAAAAAAAGGGCTATACCGAACCAAAAATTGTAACACGTTTTTGGATTGTAAGTATAATGCTGGCAGTAATAACCATCGTAACTCTTAAAATGCGCTAGAAATGACGGAAGAAAAAGCTTATATCGTTGTTTTGGGTGCCGGTGAGAGCGGAGTGGGTACAGCTGTGCTTGCCCAGCAGAAAGGATTTAAGGTTTTTGTGTCGGATAATGGCAAAATAAATGATTATTATAAAAAAATACTTATTGAGAAAGGAATTGAATTTGAAGAAGAAAAACATTCAATTTCAAGATTATTATCATCCGGAGAGGCGATTAAAAGCCCGGGGATACCTGATAATTCAGAGGTGATTATAAGACTTCATGAAAAAAATATACCGGTTATTTCGGAGATTGAATTTGCAGCAAGATATACCAATGCACAATTGATCTGTATTACGGGAAGTAACGGAAAAACAACTACAACTAACCTGATCTTTTATATGATGAAAAAGGCCGGGTTAAATGTAGAAATGGCTGGAAATATTGGTAAAAGTTTTGCCCTCCTGGTTGCAGAAAGAGATCCTGATTTTTTTGTTTTGGAGCTTAGTAGCTTCCAGTTGGATGGAATGTTTGATTTTCGGGCAGATATTGCCATTTTATTAAATATTACTCCAGATCATCTTGACAGGTATGATTATGAAATGCAAAGATATACGGATTCGAAATTCAGAATCATGCAAAATCAAACAGAGAATGACTTATTTATTTACTGTTGCGATGATCCAGTAATTTCCGGGGAGCTTGGGAAGAAAAAACCGAAAGCCATACCCCTGTCTTTCACCCTGAAATTTCTCAGGGATAATACAGCATATGTAGAGAATGAAAAATTATGTATTAACTATAAAAACAATAACTTAACTATGTCAATTTACGATTTGGCTTTAAAAGGCAAACACAACATCTACAATTCTATGGCCGCAGGAATTGCTGGAGAAGTATTGAGAATCAGAAAAGATACTATCAGGGAAAGCCTTAGTGATTTCCAGGGTGTCGAGCATCGCTTGGAACCTGTAATAAAGGTGCATGGCATCCAGTTTATTAATGATTCTAAAGCTACTAATGTGAATTCAACCTGGTATGCATTGGAAAGCATGACCAATGATGTAATATTAATTATGGGTGGGCTTGATAAAGGTAATGATTATGGGGAGCTTAAAGATTTGGTAAGGGAAAAAGTAAAAGCCATAATATGCCTGGGTGTCGATAATTCAAAACTATTGGATGCGTTTGGGGATGTAGTGGACATCATTCAGGAAGCCCGTTCAATGAATGAGGCTGTATCCAGGGCGTATCGTATTGGGGAAAAGGGAGATGTAGCTCTTTTGTCACCTGCGTGTGCAAGCTTTGACCTTTTTGATAATTATGAAGACAGGGGTCGTCAGTTTAAACGAGCCGTACGGAATCTGTAAAAAATAGTATGGAGGAGAGAATAAATAAAATTTTTAAGGGAGACCGTATTATTTGGGGTATAATAATGGTTCTTACCATATATTCATTATTGGCTGTTTATAGTTCAATAGGAACATTGGCTTATAAAAATATGGGAGGGAATACGGGTTATTATATTATCAGGCATGCAATTATTTTGGGGATTGGCCTCTTTATAATTTTTTTAACACACCTTATTCCTTATCGGTTCTTTTCCAGGCTCTCACAGTTTTTTCTTTATATTTCCATTCCTCTGTTATTACTTACATTAATGATCGGAACTAACCTCAACCAGGCAGCACGTTGGTTGACTTTACCGGTAATAGGATTAACCATTCAGCCTTCTGATTTTGCAAAGTTAGCCCTGATAATGTACCTGGCTCGTATGCTATCCTTAAAGCAAGCAGAAATAAGGAACTTTAAGGAGGCATTTAGACCTTTGATTTTGCCTGTAATTCTTATTTGTGTTTTAATCCTGCCAGCAAATCTCTCTACCTCGCTAATTGTTTTTGCAACTGCATTAATTTTGCTTTTTATTGGCAGGGTTCCTATGAAATTTTTACTGGCTTTTGTCGGGGCTGGTATGTTTGCTTTAACTCTTTTTATTGGTGGGGCATCATTATTGAATAAAGAGGGGAGAATTGGAACCTGGAAAAGTAGGATTGAGAATTTTGTTCAGGAAGATTCAAAAGAGAATTATCAGGTTGAACAGGCAAAAATTGCTGTTTCAACCGGAAAACTTTTTGGAAAAAGACCTGGAAAAAGTATGCAAAGAAATTTCCTTCCGCATCCATATTCTGATTTTATTTTTGCAATTATCATTGAGGAATATGGCTTGATTTTGGGAGCTATTCCATTGATCCTTATGTATATGATATTAATATACCGAGCCGGACTCATGGTGCAGAAAGCCAATCGTGCTTTTCCTGCATTTCTTGCAATAGGACTGGCCTTATTAATTGTTTTTCAGGCTTTTGTAAATATGGCAGTAGCAGTAAGCCTGTTTCCGGTTACAGGTCAAACCCTTCCCTTTGTAAGTATGGGAGGTTCTTCTATGTTATTTACAAGTGTTGCCTTTGGTATGATATTGAGTGTTAGTCGTGGTATTGAAAAAGATTATGAAAATGAACAGCAAGCAGCAGCCTAAAAAGGTTATTATAAGTGGTGGGGGAACAGGAGGTCATATCTTCCCGGCCATTGCTATTGCCAGGGCTTTGCTTGAGTTAGATGCACAAACCAAAATCCTGTTTGTGGGTGCAGAGGGTAGAATGGAAATGGAGAAAGTTCCTGCGGCTGGTTTTAATATTGTTGGCTTACCGGTAAGAGGTTTTCAAAGAAAAATTTCTTTCGAGAATGTAAAAGTATTGATTAATCTAATAAAGAGTTTGCGAAGGGCATCGAAGATAATTGCTTCATTCCATCCTGATGTTGCAGTTGGAACCGGCGGCTATGCCAGTGCACCCGTACTCTATGCAGCTTCAAGGAAGAAGATACCCACAGCAATTCAGGAGCAGAACTCATATCCTGGAATAACTAATAAAATCCTTGCAGGAAAGGCTTCAAAGATATTTGTGGCCTATCCCGGAATGGAAAAATACTTTCCTGCAGATAAAATTATGTTCACCGGAAATCCGGTTAGAAATAAACTAGAACACCTGGAATCATTTAGAGAGGAAGCAGTAAAATATTTTGGATTGGACACTTCAAAGAAGACATTGTTGATACTGGGGGGAAGCCTGGGGGCAAGAACCATAAATGAGGCTGTAATGGCTGCATTTCTAAATCTTCTAAAATCAGATATTCAGGTTCTTTGGCAAAGTGGTAAGATCTATTTTAATGAAGCCCGGAAAATATGGGAGGAGAGCAAACCTGAAAATGTTATCCTAAGAGATTTTATTTCAAGAATGGACCTGGCTTATGCAGTTGCTAATGTTGTTATTTCAAGGGCAGGAGCAGGTACAATTTCAGAATTATGCCTTGCGGGTATTGCTTCAGTACTGGTTCCTTCACCAAATGTGGCAGAAGACCATCAAACAAAAAATGCAATGTCACTTGTGAATAATAATGCTGCATTGCTGGTTAAAGACATTGACGCAAAGGACAGCTTAATGAAAGTGGCCCTTGAGTTGATTGATGATAATATAAGAAAAGAACAATTAGCCTTGAATATTAAGAAATTGGCAGTTTCTGATTCAGCAGGGAAAATTGCTGAAGAAATATTTAAAATGTGTAATAATTAAATGGATTTATCAAAAATACATAGAATCTATTTTATTGGCATTGGAGGGATAGGAATGAGCGCTTTAGCCAGGTATTTTTTGGCAGGAGGTTTTGATATTGCAGGATATGACCGTACTCCAGGCCCTATCACTGATGAGCTTATAGCCGAAGGTTGTGATATACATTTTGAAGATGAACCAGACCAAATCCCTGAAGCCTTCAGGGCTGCGCTTGATAAAGACAGAACATTGATAATTATTACTCCGGCAATTCCTGTAGGTCATTATGAATGGAAGTATTTTACAGAAAATGGCTTCAGAATTCTTAAACGCTCACAAGTATTGGGAGTGATCTCGAAAAAATCAAAAGCTATAGCTGTGGCAGGAACCCATGGTAAAACAACGATAACTGCAATGATTGCTCATATTTTAAAACAATCTGAGCTGGATTGTACGGCATTTATTGGAGGGATCTCAAAGAATTATCAATCAAATTTGATGCTTGGTGATAGTGAATATACTGTACTTGAGGCAGATGAGTTTGACCTGTCCTTTCTTACTTTACATCCTTATATCGCAGTTATTTCATCAATTGATCCTGATCATTTTGATATTTACAGAAATAAGAATCATTTACAGGAGTCATTTGAATTATTTGCTAAACAAACAGTTAAGAATGGTTATTTACTGGTTAAAAAAGGAGTTGACCTGGATGTTGAAGATAGGGAAGACCTAAAAGTGTTTACATACTCTTTTAATCAGAAAGCTGATTTTTATGCAGAAAATTTAAAATTGGATAATGGGCTTTATACATTCGATGTGCTAATACCTGGCGGAAAACTAAGTGATATCCGATTGGGTTTCCCAGGTAGAATAAATGTGGAGAATGCAGTTGCTGGGGTTGCTGTGGCCTGGATCCTTGGTGTATCTGAGCTAACAATCAGGAAGGCCTTGTTATATTTTTTGGGAATTAGCCGACGGTTTGATATTCAATATAAATCAGAAAATCTGGTTTACATTGATGATTATGCACATCATCCGGTTGAATTAAGTTCCCTAATCGAGTCGGTAAGGGAGATGTATCCGGAAAAAAAGATTACAGGAATATTTCAACCGCACCTTTACTCCAGGACCAGGGATCTTTATAGGGATTTTGCAGTAAGCCTGAGTAAACTGGATAAACTGATCCTTCTTGACATTTACCCGGCTCGTGAAGAACCCATAAAGGGTGTGAGTGCTAATATGATATTAAAGGAGGTTAGTATATCTGAGAAGGATATTTTAAGTAAGGAGGAAACTTTGGAGGCTGTGCAGGAAATGGAAGAAGGAGTTTTGCTAACCATAGGTGCCGGTGATATCTTTAATCTGGTAGATCCAATTAAGAAACTTTTAAAAGAGTCAGGCCTGAAATAGGACTATGAAGAAATTTACTAAAATATTAATGTGGTTGGGAATTACTTTTTATCTGGTAATTGTGCTGGGAATGGTTGATACCAGGGTAAACCATATTCCCTGTCAGAAAATCTTGGTAGAGATTTATGATTCTGCAGAAAATCATTTTGTATCAGAGCAGGAGATTTATTCAAAAATATTGACTCATGATAAGGATTTGTTTGGGAAGCCTCTGTATGCCATAAGAACTGATAAAGTTGAAGGGTTTGTTGCAAATAATCCTTTTGTAAAAAATGTTCAGGCTTATAAAACAACGAATGGACAATTAAATATCCGTATTAATCAACGTGAACCTTTGGCCCGTGTTCTTAATTATAAAGGGCTGGGTTACTATATTGATAAGGATGGCTTTCTAATGCCTGTGAGCCAGTACTATACTGCCCGTGTTCTAATTGTAAACGGATGGAACCTCTCGGGGATAAAATCGGGTATGAATATTTCTGAGCTTAAAAACGGAAAGGTTAAAAATACACTAAACGAAATATATCAGTTAGCATTGTTCATTAATGCTGACCCTTTTTGGAAAGCCCAGATAGAACAGATATATGTAACTAAGGATGGAGAGTTTACCTTTATCCCGAGAGTGGGCAGTCATACAATCATATTTGGAGAATTGAGTAATTATGAAAGGAAGTTCAAAAAGTTATTTGCATTGTATGAGCAAGGATTGAGTAGAGAAGGATGGAATACGTATTCAACAATAAATTTAAAATTTAAAAATCAGGTAGTTTGTACCAGAAAGTAAAACTAGTTGATAAAAAACAAACCGGATAAAATATTTGTTATGAGCAGACAAAATCAAATTGTAGCAGCTATCGATATTGGAACCACAAAGATTGTTTCAATCATCGGAAGAAAAAATGAAAATGGGAAACTTGAAGTTCTTTCTATGAGTAAAGCCCCTTCTAAAGGTGTAAAAAGAGGTGTGGTTCAGAATATAGAAGAAACAGTAAATGCTATTAAATCCACCATTGAAGATATTCAGGAGGATTCCGGATTGGGGTTTTCTGAAGTTTTTGTTGGTATTGCCGGACAACATATTAAAAGTATCAGGAATCGCGGTTATATTAACCGTGAATCTGACGAAACGGAAATTACCAGAGATGACATTCAGCGTTTAATAAAAGACATGCAGAGGATTCCAATTGATGTTGGTGAGGAAATAATTCATGTTCTTCCTCAAAGCTTTATTGTTGATCATGAGACAGGAGTAAAAAACCCGGTAGGAATGTCTGGACGGAGATTGGAAGGGAATTTTCATATTGTAATTGGCAGAGTGGCATCGGCAAGGAATATTGAGAAGTGTGTTAATCGTGTGGGTTTAACTATAAATGAACTTATCCTGGAGCCTTTGGCCTCTTCTGAAGCTGTTCTTACGGATGACGAGAAAGAAGCAGGTGTAACATTAGTGGATATTGGTGGGGGTACAACTGATGTGGCTGTTTATTATGATAACATAATACGTCATACAGCAGTAATTCCTTTTGGCGGAAATGTAGTTACAAATGATATTAAAGAGGGTTGTGCAATTTTGAACCGCCAGGCAGAATCTTTAAAAACTCAGTTTGGTTCAGCATTAGGAGATATCGCACCGGATGATAAGGTGGTTACAATACCGGGAATAAGTGGAAGAGAACCAAAGGAGATTTCTTTTAAAAACCTGGCTTATATTATTCAGTCCAGAATGGAAGAAATTATTGATGCAGTTACTTTTGAGATTCAGAATTCGGGTTATTATGATAAGCTGGCAGCAGGTATTGTTCTGACTGGCGGAGGCGCATTGCTGAAGCATTTACCCCAATTGGTGAAATTCAGGACTGGAATGGATGTGCGGGTTGGTTTGCCCAACCTCCATTTGACAGGTGAGGTGGATGATGATATTAATCAGCCTATGTTTTCAACTAGTATCGGGCTTGTTTTGAAAGGCTTTGAATACCTTCAGAATAATAATCCTAAAACGGAAGAAAATATGATAAAGAAAGAAGTTGATTTTGAGGTTGAGGGAATAATGGATTTTGAAAATGGTGATGATGAGAAAACATCAAGCAAAAGAAACATATTTGAAAAATTTAAAAGTACGCTTAACGAGATTTTTGCAGAGAACGGTGTGAAAATAGAATAATCAATGAATTCATTTGCAAGGTAAAAACTATTAAAACCATAACTAAAATTTAAATATTATGTCTGAAGAACTTATGAATTTTGATTTACCGGTAGAAAGGTCCTCGATCATAAAGGTTATTGGAGTTGGAGGCGGCGGAAGTAATGCAGTCAATCATATGTTTGAACAGGGAATTAAAGATGTGAATTTCTTGGTTTGTAATACCGATGCACAAGCCCTGGAGAATAGTCCGGTTTCAGTTAAAATACAGATTGGTGAGTCCGTTACTGAAGGGCGGGGTGCAGGGAATAAGCCAGAAGTAGGAAGACAATCGGCATTGGAGAATATTGATGATGTGATGGCTGTAGTTTCAAATAATACAAAAATGGTGTTTATTACAGCTGGCATGGGTGGAGGTACAGGTACAGGCGCTGCACCGGTTATTGCTAAAGCTTGCAAAGAAGAGGGCATACTCACTGTTGCTATTGTAACCATTCCTTTTAAATTTGAAGGAAAAAAACGGATCATACAGGCGATGGAAGGCATCAGGGAATTAAGAAATAATGTGGACACATTGCTGGTTATTAACAATGAAAAGCTCAGAGAAGTTTACGGCGATCTTAAATTATCAGAAGCTTTTGCTATTGCAGATAATGTATTGGCAAAAGCAGCAAGAGGTATTGCGGAGATCATTACAGTACATGGTTATATTAATGTTGATTTTGCAGATGTAGAGACAGTTATGGCTAACTCTGGTGTTGCTATGATGGGATCTGGAGAAGCAGAAGGAGAAAACAGGGCAACCGAAGCTATTGAGGCAGCTGTAACATCTCCTCTGCTAAATTCAAATGATATTACCGGAGCAAAAAGTATCCTTTTAAACATTTCTTCAGGTGTAAATGAAATAAGCATGGATGAGGTGGGGGAGATTACGGATTATATTAATTCAACGGTAGTAGATGATGTTATGATCATCTGGGGAACTTGTCAGGATGAAACACTTGGTGATAAGGTTTCTATTACAATTATTGCAACAGGTTTTGAGACAAGCTCTATTCCTGAGCTGTATCTTACACCACGTTCCCTGGAGAAGGTCACTTTGAAAGAACCTGATCAGCAAACATCTCTTGTTAATTCGGATTTTGAAATTAAAGATAAGGAAATGGGAGATTATACTTTGGATGAATATGATCATTCACAAAAGACCATTGATTTTAGCATCACTGATAACCTGGAAGATGGACAGGAGGATCCTGAGTTTATTGGTAATACGGAAAATGAACTGGAGGTTGATCAGCATAAGACATCTGAACGTATTCGTAAAATTAAAGAACATCAAAATTACCTGAAAGATCAGGGATATCTGGAGAAGGATAAAAAAGATGAAATAGAAGAGTTGGAAAATCAACCTGCTTACATTCGGAAAAATAGAAAAATTAGTAAGGCTGGTTATTCTGCTATACGTAAGGTTTCAAAATACTCTTTATTTGAGGATGATGAAAATGAAACGAAGCTTGGTTCTGATAATTCCTATCTGCATGATAACGTAGATTAACATGCACAGACCAATTATTTTTCATTTTGTTTATAGATAAACTATAATACTATAGCATGGTATTTTTACAAATAAATTGGTATTGCCATAGAAAAATTATAGCAACTTTTATTCAATTATAACTTTGTTAACAACCACCTGTTTATTTTTCATAATTGATTTTACAAAATATAAACCTGGTTGAAGTTCTGAAATATTAATATGACGGGAGAATTCGTTTTCTGATTTTTCAGAAAGGACAATTTTGCCTGCTATGTCATACAGATGAACCTGCTCAATAGAAGCATCTGATTCAATATAGAAATCCTCGTGAGCTGGATTTGGGAATATCCTGTAAATAACCTGTATCGGATTGGATCTTGCATTAATTACACCACAATTTTGATTTGTGCCAGGCATATTTGCATCCAGCCAGGTAATACGGGTTTGTATCCAGTTTCTTAATCTTTGAACTTCCTCATCGTAAGTTTGTGACGGAGATTCAATCTCTGGAGCACCGGTATTTATACCAAGTATTTTCCATCTTTGATAGTGGTTCTCCTGTGAAGTATAAACCACCTGATAAACTGAATCAATAAATGAATTGATATGGTCCATGGATAAAAGGGTTTCCCTTAAATGAAAATATCTGCAGTTAATCATATCGGCAAAAGCAGGATCTTCCAGTAATCGTACCATCCACCCTGGAGAATAGGTCTCCCGGCAATCGTTTAC
Organism: Bacteroidales bacterium; assembly: GCA_029935275.1. Taxonomy (GTDB): domain Bacteria; phylum Bacteroidota; class Bacteroidia; order Bacteroidales; family VadinHA17; genus JANTGF01. The sequence goes on from JAOZKQ010000003.1 coordinate 15,682, forward strand.
TTTATAAGACCAGCCTGCCCCGCTTGTATTTCTGAGTTCGGTACAGCCATTAATGTTTTTCCATGCCCAGTCAAAGTCCCATACCGGTCCGGCATGGATGAGGCCTCCCCTATCATCCCTGTCCTTAAAGAAATAGCGGCTTTTTTTAAAGCCATCTACGTTCCTGGAAACTTCGCTAACCAGGAAATAGTCTATGAATGATTTAATGTCAATATAGTTTTGATAGGTGTCAGCAAAACTAGCTTCATGCATGGCTTTTTGAAATGCATCAACATAATTCTTCAGATAATTATTTTGTGCATCATTAATTATGTAATACTTGGGATAATAGTAAACGAACCGGGTATTATAATTTGGGTGATCAATTGGAGAGTAGGCTGATAACCAGCTATCATAAGAATGGGCATAATCAACCTTAAAAATATAGCCTCCGGTAAGTCCTGCCCCTGAAGATACTTCTGGTAAAATAGGAGCTATGTCTATTCTGTTTTGGTCGCGTTTAACTTTCTCACCGAATAAATAAATCCCCTGGTATTTCCCATTTAGAACAAGCTCAACTAAACGGGCACGGGTAGCATAATGTCCCATTTTTTCAAAAAGGTGATACGCTAAAAGGTTTCGCATAAATGTTTTTTCATTGTAATTTGAAAGAAGCACCCAGTCATTTTCTGACGGCATTCCAAGGATGGGTATGTTGTTGTTCTCACCCAATGAATCACGGGTCTCCAAAGAATAAGGTTTTTGAGGATAGCCACTGGAAGAGGCTCCTCTGATCTCAATCCCAATTAGTCCATTATAAACATTTGCGCTATCGTCAGGCTGGTTTATCTTACCGGAATCATTAAAAATGATTTTCATTGAAGCATTAATTTTTGGTTCATCCGGAATTGATTGCCCGTTTGTATTAATGATAACAATAGGTAAGGTAGAATTCCTAAAAATAAATGGAAGATAAAACCAGGGAGGTGTGGGAGAAAATTGCTGTTCAGGAGTTGAGAGTCCTAATGAAAAGAAAATATTGGAACTCATGTCTGAGGAACTTGTACTTGAATTATGGACTTGAATAGCCATTATATTTACCCCTTGTTTCAATAAAGATTTTAGTTTACTTGTATTAATATAAAATCCTTCCGGAACTCCCCCTGAATACATTTTTGCTTCATGATTTGCCGAAGATATCTGGTTATAAGCCGGATAGTCTCCACTTAATCCATCTGACCGTGCTATTTCAACACCATTTAGGTATGCAACAAAGGCATCATCATAATCAGCATGAAGTATCCCATCCAAAATATTTGAAATGTCTGTAACATTAAACCTTGTCCTCATAAAGACTGATGTACAATGCTCAATAATGGTTTTGTCGTCATTGTCACCGTAACCTAGTCCTCCCTGTCCGGTTCGCCAGGCCTGATCATCAAATTCTGGATTTCTCCAGTTTGAACTTGCAATTCCCTCAATACTGGTGAAGTATCTATATGTTGCATTTGACTGAAAAACAGTTTCCCAATGGTCTGTTACCTGGGCAAACACCGACATAATTAGTCCTGAAAACAGACTGATAACCAAAAAAACAACCCGGAAATAAACAGTATGCATATTGGTTCTTTTGAACTTCTTAAGTGATGAAATTTTTCTATTGGCCATTTCTAGAAGAAATATTTTAAAACAAAAATTATGCCAGAATACCTGTAGTTCCCATGGATGAGATTTTATTCTAAAACTTTATAAGTCTTGATTACAAAAGAAAAAAATCCTGTTATTGGCAGGATTTTTTCTTAAAACATTTTTGAAATATGGTCTTTTTCAATATCTGCTAATAAAATTTAGACCTTTCATCTTTCACCTTTGCTCCATCCAACAGGGAATTATATGTATCGTAGTTTACTCTTGTTTGATAAACTGTTTTTAAAGCATCTTTTTCTGCCTCCGGATTATCATCTTCCTTAGAGGAAATGGTTGTTACCTGTAGTACATAAACACCATTTAATCCTTCAACCGGGTCTGATAGTTTACTTTCATCTAGTTCAACAACCGCACCAATTACAGCAGGCTCAATGCCAGCACCTGGAATCGAAAATGAATTGAAACTAATTACACTTGCTAGTTGTACCTCTGCATTCACCGCACTTCCTAAATCTTCAATAGTATTTGCATTTGCCATTTTTTCTTTGATTGAATTAATTAAAGCCTCTGCTTTTTTCTTCTTTCTTGTATTTAATTCAACATCTGGCCTTACTTGTTCCAGTGGCGCAATACCATCTTCTTTTACCTCAGTCACATAGGCTACTACGTATTTGTTTTCCAATTCAAAAACAGCCTGATTATCTCTGTCAAGAACAATTTCACCTTTATCTGTGGTATATACTGCCATGATCAGAGGTCTTGGTGATTCCAGACCAGGTATCTGACGGTCACTTTCCTTTAAATCATTTGCAACCCTTTTATTTAAGCCTTCTTTTTCAATTTCAGCAATAAACTTTTCATATGTATTATTGGTCCCTGCAAATTTGCTGGCAATTGAATAGACATTCTGATAGGTTGTAGAGCTTGGCTGTACTTCTCTAGCTACAATTCCTACCTGTACTTTTTTTGATTTTTTCCCCTGGCCAAGTATTTCAATTATATGAAATCCAAATTGTGATTCGATAGTTATGATATCTCCTTTATTGCCATAGAAACTGGCATCATTAAAAGGCCTTACCATTGCACCTTCTTTAAACCAACCCAAATCACCTCCCAGCTGGGCACTCCCTTTATCATCAGAATTCAAAGTTGCCAGGAGTGCAAAGTCGGTTCCTGACTTCATTAAGGCAGATAAACTATCCGCAATTTGCTTTGCTCTTTCCGGACTTCTTTCCGGACTGGGAGCAATCAATATATGCCGTGCATGAACCGAATCAGGGATATTATTAATGGCTGCAAGTTTAGCTAGCTTGTAGGTCTCATTTTCAAAATAAGGGCCATATATTGAACCCACGGGATTACTAAACATAAAGTCATTGATAAGTTCAGGTAGCTCCCCATCACTATAGTTTCTAGAGTTAAATGGAATATCCGAATTTGCATTTACAAATTGCTCAGTATTGGTTTCTGTTTCCAAATCAGGTTTGATGTGATTTATCCATTCTTCTGCATCTTTAATGTCGCTTTTAGAAGCTTGCACATCGAAAGAAACATATTCTATATTTCTCGAAGCAGTTTGTTTGTAATTGTTTTTATGTTTATTGTAATATGATTTTACATCTTCTTCAGAAACAGATACTGTAGAGTCTGCTACATAAGCATAACGTTTAAGGATATATTTGAAATCAATAACTTTTGAATTCAAATCATAATTTTGTTCTGCCTGAAATGTTGTCACATTCAATCCTTTCCTGACCATATTAAGATATTTTGTGAATAATCTTTCGTCATTGATCTGGTTCTCAAGAAACATCCAGTATTTTCGCTGGTTTCCTGTTTCATCAGTTTCAATATTTTTTAGAAAACGAATTAATGCTCCTCTGTCAAAATAGCCAGTATTTTGGTCGGTAAAGATCTGTCGTACATAAGCATGAGGATTGTCACCCTGCACCATGTCGAATAACTCTTCAGAACTTACATTCAATCCCAGTTGATCGTATTCTTTGGACATGATTATATCACGAACCATTTGATCCCATGTCTGTTGCTGAATACTTGTTACGGTAGCTTCGTCAATAGTTGATTGACCTGAAAGTTTATAAATCTCAGTAAGATGGTTTACTTTCCTGTCAAAATCAATATATGATACCGAGTTGCCAGCAACCTCTCCAATTTCGAATTGCTTTTTATTCCCAAAACCACCTCCGCTATTTCCTCCTAAAAAATCTCCTAAAACAAATGCCAGAATCGCTATACCAATGATAACTGCTATAAGAACTCCTGCTTTGTCCCGAATGGTTTGTAATGTTGCCATTAAATTTAATTTATGTGTTATACGCTCAAAAAATCAGGGTGCAAATATAAAAAAATATGCCGCACCAACCCCAAAGTTTATGGATTTTTTAAAGTTTATTATGTAACAAAGTTAGTTCACTGTTTAATTTCAGGTAAAATATGAATATTTATCCTGAAAACGTAAAGTGGGAGGTGGGATAAAAAGACCTGCTTGTAATAAGCTGAGTTTAAAATAGGGTTTCAGTAAATCAGGCTTGTCATTGAAGTTGAACTTAGTTTGAACGTAGAATTTTTATTTTTCTGTAATTTTTAAGTGAACAACTTCAATGCGGGTTTCACTCACCTTAAGAATTTTGAATTCAAAATGACTTATGTTAATTCTTTGATTGAGTTTAGGAATACTCTCATGGGAAAAGAAAATGAATCCGGCCAGGGTTTCATATTCATCATGCTCGGGTAAGTTTAAATGGTATTTTTCATTTAAGTAGTCAATTTCAAGCCTGGCTGAAAAAACATATTCACTATTATTGATTTGCTTTTCAATTAGTTCAGAAGTGTCATGCTCATCCTCTATTTCACCAAATATTTCTTCCAGGATATCTTCAATAGTAACAATACCAGAGGTCCCTCCAAATTCATCAACAACCAGGGCAATACTTCTCTTTTCATTGACAAATAATTTTAGCAGTTTATTTGCTGGCATAGATTCAGGAACAATAGCTATAGGAATAATATAGGATTGTATGTCTTCTGCTTTGCTAAAAAGATCTTTTAAATTCACATACCCAATGATATTGTCAATAGTTTCTTTATAAATTAGGATCTTTGACAAGCCGGACTCTATAAATGCATGTCTAAGTTCATCAGATCTGGAATCCCTTTCAAGGGCTACCAACTCTGTTCGTGGCACCATGCATTCCCTTAACTTAACTTTTGAGAAATCGAGGGCATTCTGAAATATTTTAATATCATGATCTTTTTCTTCCAGGAGTTCGGATAGTTCGCTATTTTCATTCACAAGTTGATCTAAATCGGGTTTTCCAAAAACCATGTTGTCAGATCCGGAATCCAGTTTCAGGCCAGTAAAAATCCTTAATATTAAATGAGACAGGGCAATGGTAAACCTTCCAATTGGATAGAAAATCAGATAAAAAAGGAAAACTGGTAAACTGAAGATTTTCAGAAATATATTTGCATATAACCTGAAGATAACTTTTGGAAAGAATTCAGCTGTGAAAAGGATAATCAGGGTAGAAATGATTGTTTGTAAAAGTAATATTGCTGTATCTGAATGGAAAAAGACCTGTAAGAATGGTTCGAGGACCAGAGCCATTACAATACCATAAATAACCAGGGCTATATTATTGCCAATGAGCATAGTTACAATATATTGGCCAGGATGTTTAGTAAATACCGAGATAACCCGGGTGGAGACTGTATCATGTTTTTTATCTATTTCGAGCCTGAGTTTGTTAGAGGCAAAAAAAGCGATTTCCATGCCTGAGAAAAAAGCAGAGAGTAAAATGGAGCTAAGTATAATGAGAAAAAATGACATCAATACAGGGAATTATTTATACGCAAATTTACTATTTTCAAAACAGATTTTTTGATCATATAAAACAAATAATGCAAAACGAATGCTTAATTAAGTTTTCATCATCACTATTTATCTGTTTTAGCTTTGTCTTTGGAGTTTACATATTGCTTTCTTAAATATTTTCTGAAAAAAAACATTGCAAAAGAAGTGACAGAAATACCGAGGAGCATCAGGTTGTCCTTAAAACCTTCCTGAATGGAAGTGAACAGCCAGGTTACAAAGCTTAAAATACCAATTGCTAGCCATGTATATTCCATGAAAACCTGAAATCTACGAGGTTTATTTTGCTTTGTATCCAATGTAAGCGTTTTTAATAATAATTAATAAATTTAAACTTATCAATATCGTTGAACAAAAAATAAGAAAAAGAAATCTTACAAATTTTATAAATCCTCATTTTCGTGATAAATGGTTCCTTTTACGTTTGTTATTTCCCAATAAGTAAAAGATTGATCAGCTTCAAAACCATCACCATAAATTACTTCTTTTTCAGTAGTAATTTTAACAAATTTATCTGAATAAATGATCTGTTTTTTTTCATCCCAGAACAAAAGCTCTGTGTTAAGTGTCTTCCCATCTTCATTCACAGCGACAACACTGTCGGAGGCTTCCCACAGGTTTTCAGATTCGTGATAAATAGCATATTTTGAACTTAACCATGATTTAACTTCTTCGTTGCTATCGTAAAAGGACACTTTCATACCTTTTGGAAAAAGTGTTTTTTTATTTTCATCTTCTGCTGCTTCAAATCTTTGTACAAGAGGGGCGCTTATTTTCATTTTTACTTTGCCTGAATCTGTATAAATAGTTTCCAGGTTCCAGACAGATTGCGAAGAAGTAGTATCTATTTTGGTAAGATTATATATTTCAGCAATGTTATTCTTCTTACATGAAAAAAGCACCAACAGCCCAAGGATTGGGAGTATGGTGCTTTTCAAAAATATTTTCTTACCGATGATATTCAAAAGTTATTTTCTGGTTCTGATTTTTGTATCTGTATTAATCCAGCTTCCTAGGTGATATTTGTCCCCTGCTTTAAAACCATAAAAGAATATCGTTTCTGTATCAGGAAAGTATTGTGAATAAGCCTGAATTTTTTTATTTGTTACATTAGCCAGGTCTGGGTCTTTTTTAATGGCTATATAATATTGGTCAACAGCAACCCAAAAAACAGACTTATGGGCCAGTTCATCTTCTCCAAAACTTTTAACTGCTGCATATACATTACCTAACAGGATATGAGGCTGACCACTATTTGGGTTTGCTTTAATTGCTTCTAATGCATATTTTTTAGCAAGCTTAAGATCTCCATATTCACTTTGTACAATATAACCCAGCTCAACAAGATAGGACGATTTCTCAATTTCGTCTTGTTCTCCTTCTATAGCTTGCTCATAATAGGCTACAGCATCTTTATACTGCCCGCGAGTATTGTATAACTTAGCAATATGGTAAGCAAGATTTGGTGATGGGTCAATTTTGTTTAATGCAATAGTTGCTTCCATATAAAGGTCAGAATCGGTACATCCTGTTTGATTAAGCCAGTAACTTATTCTTTTCAGTACATCAATATCTTCAGGGCTTTCCTTTAGTTCAGGAGTAAATAACTGAACCAGTGACTCACAGGATGCAGCTCCACTATTTGCAAACTGAGCCGAGAGAGTTTCCTGCATATTTGTAAGCTCTTCATCATCAGGATTTCCTTCTATCTGTTTATTCAGAACATCCATTGTTTCAGCATAGTTTTCAACAACTTCATTTTCAGGCATTTCATTTTTATCAAATAAAATCAAGGTGGTGGTTATAAAAGAAATAATGACGGATTTTGGTGCTTTTAAGTTATAGTATTCAAAAGATTCTTTACTATACTTATAAGCATTTTTAAGTTCCTCAACATCATCTTTTTTAAATCTAAGCAGATCCTTTGCTTTATAACCCAGAACTTTAGCTTTGTCCTTTGGAAACCATTTAATCCTTTGGTCATAAACTTGCATTAAGGTGTCTATATTCAGGTTTTTGATTTCCGTATCATTATTGTTTTCAGCCTGTATGATTCTGAATTTGTACATGGCTGCGCCATTCATGTAAATAGATTTGGTTACTTTAGGACACTCTTTATATACAATTCTCCAATAAGGACAGGCATCCTGGTAATTTTTCTGTTTAAAATATTCTCGATAAAGAGAGTAATTTCTAGCACACCTTATTGAATCCTCACCATGTCCAAACCTTGATCCATCCTCCACTCCTTTTTGGGCCAGGCCGGTTAGAACTGCCGAAAAAATAAGGGCAATTGTAAATGTAATTTTTAGAGCTTTCATTTTTAATAGTTTTAATATTAATCAAATTTACGTTTCATAAACCAGAAATCATACAAAGTTAAGCTAAAAAGAATACTTCCATGGTTTTCAAGTATTAAATTGTCATTTTTTGTACCCCTTTTGCCATAATCAAAAGCAATATTAAATGAAGACCTTGAGAAACCTATTGGTAAACCTACCCCAAAAGTTATGCCAAAATCGTTTACACGATAGTCATTTATCTTAAGAAATGAGTTTGTGTAATAGGCTCCAGCCCTAAAATGGACACGTGGAAGATAGGCTTTCAGCTCCCGGGGATTTGGAGTGAATTCACCACCAATTAAAAAGGACTGACTATTTTGCAGAGAATCCAGGCTCATAATTTCAGAGTCTGACCAGTTTGTTCTTTTATAGTCAAATCCAAAGATAATTTTGTTTGCTTTGTTTATAGTAAATCCCACTCCATAACTTGAAGGAAACAACTTTTTCTCCTTGCCTGTGGTAAATGAATTAAGTGTATCTACAGCCTGTCCGCCGCTGGAATTAAATAAGATATTTGAAGCCAACAATTCAGTTTGTTGTTTGATATTATTTTTCATGGCATAGGTTCCACCTATTATTAACTCAAGATCTTCCTTTAGATGTGCAGTATATTGCAATCCCGTGTTAAAAGTAAATCCACCTACGATTTGTTGAACCTCAATTTTTGGATGATAGGCATAAATATTGTCAAGTAGTGTTACTGTTTGAACCCTTTGTATGTTACCAAATATATACTCGGCATTTATTCCCAAAGACAGGTTTTTTGTAATTTCGAAACCCAGACCAAAAAATACCTGGCTTAATCCTCCTTCTCCCTTAAATAAATAATCAAGCTTTCCGACTTCGGGGTTATAATTTTCGTCATTTTCATCAACCGTATATATAAAATTATAGTTGCTTAGGGAATAGGGAATTACTCCTGCAGCAAAAGAGATCTTCTTGGCTAATAAGAAGCTAAAAGCCAGATGGCTGAAATTAATGTCAAAGGGAGTATTTTCTCCTTTATTACTGGAAATCCTTGATACCTTACCAGCAAGACCAATATCTACAACAAGTGATAAAGAATCCCGAATGGTGTAAGATGCCGGATTTGAGAAATCTATGGACTGGCTATTTCGGACTCCTAAAGAAATTCCTCCCATTGCCATGTTTCGTCCAAATCCTTTAAATGTAAGATCTCCTAAACCAAAAGTAGAATATGGTGAATTAAAAGATTGACCTTGTGCCATAAACGTGCTGGCATAAAGCAATATGAGAAAAATAAATAGTTTGTTTTTTTTATGCATTATAAGCTAAAATTCGATTTAATCCTTTCAGGACAAGATTTAAGTCAACAAAGATGCTATTTTTTAATATTTTATCAAAAAAAATAGCATCTCCACCAGTTAAAACAATTTTTAATTCAGGATATTGTTTCAGATATTCATTTATTATCCCCATAATTTCATTGACCATACCAGATTGAACCCCTGTAATAATGGAGTCTTCTGTTGTTCCGGCAGGTGAAGAATAATGTTCACGAGGAGCTAATAAGGGCAGGTTACTGGTAAATTCATGTAAGGCTTTATATCTCATATGAAGTCCCGGGGAAATACTTCCACCATGGTATTGACCCTCAGAATTTATAAAATCAAAAGTAATTGCTGTTCCGGCATCAATTACAAGAATATTATTTTTTGGAAATAAATAATTTGCTCCAACTACAGCAGCAAGTCTGTCTTTACCCAGGGTTTTTTTAGTTTTATATAAATTTTTAATGGGAAGAAGTGTGCTTTCATCCAAAAATAGTATATTTTTTAACTTTGATTGAAGAAGCTTGTTTGTTCTCTTATCAGAATTTCCAACCATTGAAATAATTCCATTTTTAATGTATGGAAATTGCATAAAAATTTCATTTAGAATTTTTAACTGCCCAGACAGGAACTGCTCCTGCTGAATTATTTCATCTTTATCAAAAACAGCAACTTTTACAAAACTATTTCCTATGTCAACAACAATATTCATTGATAGATAAGCCTTTTATGGGAAAATGTCCTAATCTGATTTTGTAAAAGTATAAAATTACATAATTTGGTGTTCAAAAAGATGGTAAAAATTAAATATTATTCTTTATTTGTAGTTCTGAAATTAATAAATAAGGTATAAATGATTATTGGTATTGGAGGTGTGAGCAGATCAGGAAAAAGTTCAATGGCTGCATTAATAAAGGCTTTGTATCCAAAAAAGAAAGTTAGCATATTTTGTCAGGATGATTTTGTATTTCCGGTAGGTCAAATACCAAAGATAAATGGTGAGGTTGATTGGGAATGCCCTGAATCTATTGATTTTGATTATTTCCATAGTGTATTGAAGGATGCCTCCCTTGTAAATGATATAGTTATAACTGAAGGGCTACTTGTTTTTAATAAGCCTGAAATTGAATCTCTGTTTGATAAAAAAATATTTATAAGTATTTCAGAGAAAGTCTTCAGAAAAAGGAAAATTCCCGATACACGCTGGGGTTCTTTCCCTGATTGGTATGTGGGCCATATATGGGAAAGTTTTATGAAATATGGAAAAATTAAAAATGGGAGAACTGATTTTCTTTATGTGAGTGGAGAAATAAAATTTGATGAAAGGGAAATAAGAGACTATTTGGAAAATTAACCTGACTTCCGGAAAGCCAGGCTTTACCTGGTACCGGAGATGGCCAGTTCTTCAAGGACATTTGCCGCTTCAGATGTATTCCTAATACCCATTATGGAAAGCGTAAGTCTATTGTTTCTTTCTTTCATTACATATTTTGCAGG
>JAOZKQ010000418.1 GCA_029935275.1 Bacteroidales bacterium
GCTAAAATATTCTTATTAATTTGTATTTCCTTAAAAAGCCTGTGTGTAACCTGACTGGCTTCAGTCATAGTCATAGCACCTGGAAGAACAATATGGAATGTCATTTCATTGTGTAAACCATAATTATGTATATGGAAATGGTGCATTCTCAATCCATCAGGATACACAAGACTTCCTATCTCTACAATTTCATTTATTAACTCCGGATCTGGTTTCTTTCCAAGTAATATATTTACCGCTTTCTTAAAAATAGTAAATGCAACATACAAAATAACAAATGCAACAAATATTGCCAATACACCATCGATCCACCAAATATATCTTCCTAAAAATATACCTATCAAAATAACAAACGATGATATTGCATCAGAACGGTGATGCCAGCCATCAGCTTTAATACTTTCAATTTTTGTTTTACGCCACAGATAAAAAGCATACTGGGCAAGTCCTTCCTTTACAAATAAAGAGATTAAAGTAACAATAATTGCCAGCGTTCCAAAATTTGTGAACTCATGTGTTTGCAACTTCTCATAAGCAGCCATTATAAAGTGTACACCTATCAAAACCAGAAGTATTCCGATTATTAATGAAGCTATAACTTCAGCCCTGCCATGCCCATAAGGGTGTTCATTATCAGCTGGTTTTGCTGATATTTTCATTCCAAGTATTACAATTACGGAAGAAATTGTATCCGTTAATGTATGCCAGGCATCTGCAATCAACGCAACTGAACCACTAAGCATACCCACCCACAATTTCAAAACGAATAGAATAACATTACCCACACCTGAAACCCAGCCTTCAACTATTCCCAGTTTATAATTATTCTGGATCAGACTTTCATTCTTACTAATTATTTCTTCTGTCATTTTCAGTTAATTATGAATTGACTTTATGTGATATTTCTAAGAAACAATAAATACAAAAATTTATAAAATTATTAATTTTTATAAAAAATAAACTCAAATATACTTCAAATACAGCTCATAAAATATTAGATAGACAATAATAACTTGATCTTCTTTGTTATATATTGTTTAATTAATAATATTTTTGCAAAAAAAATGAAGAATAATTTTCAAACCTGGGATAATCTTGTTTCATTTCTTCATGAAACCTATAAAATTGATAAAAACTTACTATCAGTTCTTTTTTTAATTGGAATTCACGAAACAGGAAAGGGTTTTGGAAAATTCACACAGGATGAAAAAACTGTTATTATTAAACATGCTCAATTTCTAATTTTAAGTCGTGAAAATTTTTACTTTCGTATTTCCAAAAAAGAAAATGAGTATCCCGGGTGGGTCCAAAACCCAAATCAATCATTACCAACTGAGAAAGTACTTGAAAAACTACTAGAATCCCTAATATTGGATTATTTTAATGAAAAACAAATTGCTAATTAAATTCATCAAAAAATGATTATAAAAAAAAATCAACTACTTATTATTACTTCAGTATTAATATTCAGTATATCTGTTTCATGTACCAATGTAGCTAATAAAAAAGACAAGGAACAGCTGGTATTAATGGAAACAAGTATGGGAAATATTAAGCTTAAATTATACAACCAGACTCCCCTTCACAGGGATAACTTCATAAAACTTGTTAATCAGGGGTATTTTAACGGAATACTATTTCACCGCGTGATACCTGATTTCATGATTCAGACAGGTGATCCAAAATCCAAAAATGCCAAACCCGGAGATTTATTGGGAAATGGTGGTCCGGGTTATACTATTCCTCCGGAATTTGATACTTCCTTATTTCATAAAAAAGGTGTTCTTGCTGCAGCCCGTGAGGGAGATGAAGTCAATCCAAAAAAAGAATCAGCCGGCTCTCAATTTTATATTGTTGAAGGCCAAACATATACAGACGAAGAGTTGGATCAGGTAGAAATTCGTATTAATAATATGAACAAAAAGGCCACTTTCTTTAAGTTTATTGAAGAAGAAAAAGAAAAAGCTAAGGAAAACAATGAAACTTTTGACTATTCAAAAGCACAGGGAGAGGCAGCAATTAAAACTGAAGAATTATATTCAGATACTCCTCCTTTCAAAATACCGGCAGCACAACGGGCCGAGTACAAAACCCTTGGAGGTGCTCCTCATTTAGATCAAAATTATACAGTTTTTGGAGAGGTAGTTGAAGGTTTGTCAATAGTTGATAAAATCTCAGAAGTTAATACTGATGATGATGACCGGCCTCAAACAGATGTTGTAATTATTAAAATGAAACTGGTAAAAAAATAAATTACCTGATTTTCCAATACATAGAAAAATGTTAAATAGGATAGAGGATATACTGGAAGAATTAAAATCAACTAAGCCGGTATCAAAAGAACAAATTGAACAATTCAGAATAAAGTACCTGGGTAAAAAAGGAATCATAACCAGTTTGTTTCAGGATTTCAAAAAAGTTCCGAATGAAAAGAAAAAAGAATTTGGTCAAATGATCAATACTTTAAAAAAAGAGGCACTTGATAAAATAACTGAATTAAGCAATTCACTGGAACAAGTAGAAGATACAGGAAGCAAAAACGACCTTAGCCTTCCGGGAGATATACTTAAACAGGGCTCCAGACACCCCGTTTCAATTGTAAGAAATGAAATTATTGAAATCTTTTCCCATTTAGGGTTTACCGTTTCTGAAGGCCCTGAAATAGAGGATGATAATCATGTATTTACAAAACTTAACTTCCCCCCTGAACATCCGGCCAGGGATATGCAGGATACTTTTTTCATCCATAAAAATGAAGCTGATTCAAACAGACAAAATGATATCCTGTTGCGTACCCATACTTCATCTGTTCAGGTAAGGGTAATGGAAAATCAAAAAC
>JAOZKQ010000419.1 GCA_029935275.1 Bacteroidales bacterium
TTAATGGACAGCCATGGTTAAGGGAATTAAAAAATCCTGATATTTCAATAGAGGGCATTGATGATTTTAAAAGAATAAAAAAAGCATTTAACCAATACTGGGAAGGGAAAACTATACCAAGAGGTAAAGGCTATAAACCATTTAGTCGTTGGGAATGGATGATGGAACAACGGATTTCAGATGGCCAGGGGCAGAGTATTGCACTTTGGAATGCCTATATGGAAAAGTCAAAGTCAGAGGTAATTGATGGGAACTGGGTGCTTTTAGGCCCGGATACCCCAGCCACAGACCTTTCCAATGGCAATATTGTAGGTATAGGAAGGATCGATTGCATTGCTTTTCATCCCCAGGACCCTTCAACTTTTTATGTAGGATCACCAACAGGTGGCTTATGGAAAACAACAGATAAGGGAGCATCCTGGACTCCCCTGACTGATAATATCCCTTCAATGGGAATTGCTGATATTGCAATCCATCCACAAAATCCTGATATCATTTATATTGCTACCGGTGACAGGGATTCACAGGATATATATTCAGCAGGTGTGTTAAAATCAACAAATGGAGGGCTGACCTGGAGTACTACCGCTTTAAGTTTTACTCAGAATCAGGAATATGTTGTAAACCGATTACTCATTCGCCCTGACAATCCGGACACATTGATTGCAGCAACTACAGATGGCATTTTTTTTATAACAAATGGAGGGGAGGCTGCTGATAAAGTGCAAGATGGGCATTTCAAAGACCTGGAATTCAAACCCGATAACCCGGATATTGTTTATGCAGCAAATTACAGTTATGGTTATGCCTCTGTCTATAAATCTTCTGACGGAGGCCTTAGCTTTCAGGAATCCTTTGGAAGCATTGAAATAAAAGATATTAGAAGAATTGAATTAGCAGTTTCACCTGATGAACCGGATTGGGTATATGCGCTATGTACAGATAAAACCAACAGCGCATTCCATGGGCTTTACCGCTCATATAACTCAGGCGAAACCTGGAGTGAATATGCTAAAACCTCCTTGAATATTCTGGGAACAAACCCTGATGGAAGTGATGAAGACGGTCAGGGATGGTATGATTTAGCGCTGGCAATTTCTCCTTCAACTGCAACTGAGGTTTATGTTGGAGGTATCAATATATGGAAGGCTAAATCTTTTAGTGACAGCTGGACATTAAAGTCATTTGGATACCCTGAATGGGGAAGCTCTAATGCACCTTATGTTCATGTGGACCAGCATATTTTAAAATTCCACCCTTTAACAGGGGATTTGTATTCCGGAAATGATGGTGGTATATCCAAGACTATGGATCAGGGGAACAGCTGGATTGACCTGAGTGAGGGGCTTGAAATACTTCAGGTATACAGAATTGGCTTATCAGCCACTCAATCTGATCTATACTTAGCCGGGAGTCAGGATAATTCATCCATGAAGGTAAATGGCTCTGATTTTAAGGTTATACTTGGAGGTGATGGAATGGAATGCATCATTGATTATTCTGATACCAGTATTTTATATGCCAGCAGCCAAAGAGGAAAGATCAATATCTCCAGAGACGGAGGCATAAATTTCAAAAATATTGTTCCCACCGAAGAAAAAGGTGCATGGGTTACCCCTTATGTAATGCACCCTGAAGATCCAAATATTTTATATGCGGGGTACAAAGAGCTCTATCTCTCAAATAACCAGGGAGACTCCTGGGCCAATCTAAGCAATGGTATCACATCCGGGAAACTTATTACAGCTATTACACTGGCTCCCTCAGCTCCGGATTATATATACATGGCCACCTCTAATCTAATCTGGGAAACCTCAGATAACGGCGAATCATGGAAGATTATTAAAAGTAACCTGCCTTCAGGCGTTATTACCTATATTGCTGTTTCACAATATGATCCAAAAAAAATATGGGTCAGTCTTTCAAACTACTCCAGCTCTAAGGAAAGGAACAAAGTTTTCACTTCAAATAACGGTGGCTTAAACTGGGAGAATTATTCCACAGGCTTACCTGATGTCCCTGTGAATTGTGTAATTTATGAGAATGACAGCAAATCAGGCCTGTATGCAGGAACAGACCTCGGTGTATATTACCGTAACCGGGAAATGGACAGATGGATAAACTTCAGCAATCAACTTCCAAATGTAATTGTTAATGAACTTGAGATTTTTTATCCTGAACGTAAAATCAGGGCAGCCACTTATGGAAGAGGAATCTGGGAAAGTGATCTTTTCAGCCCTGCAACTCCTTTGTTATATGCTGAGTTTTCTACTAACAAATATGATGCCTGCATAGATGGCAATTTTCAAATTATAAGCCATTCATCAAGTACTGACAGCCTTAATTGGTTATTTGACAACAATGCTAATCCCATCTATTCACCATCGAAGGATACACTTACTATCAATTTCAGTGAAACAGGTGAAAAAAATATTTCATTGATTGCTTATCTGAACGGTGAAAGCGATACTCTGGCCAGGACCGGTTTTTTATCGGTGGACACAACAATGAACCTGTCTGTTTATTCTCTTGCAGGAGATTATTTCTGGAGGGGGGATACCACCACTCTGATTGCCACATCGGGAGATAATTTTGTCTGGTCTCCCGAAACAGGTCTGGAGAACACTACTAGTGCCGAAGTAAGGGCCTATCCCGATTCATCAATTACCTATTATGTTATAGCAACAGAAGGACAGTGTGTAAGTATTGACTCAATTAAAATAGATGTCTATGCTAACAACCTAATCAAGTACGCCTTAGCTCTTAGTTTTGGAGAAAATGGACCCTTTATTAATTATGCTGCTACAGTAGAACAAAATGAGCCACACCCTCCATTGG
>JAOZKQ010000420.1 GCA_029935275.1 Bacteroidales bacterium
CTTGAAATACTTAGCATTGCAGATGTTCAGTTTCGTCAATCAAAAAATCAACGTTTACTTACTGAACTGGCACTTATAAAAATTGCCAGGTTAAGTCAGCCTGAAGAAGTTATAATAAAAAAGGAGCCGGTAGCAATTAAGCAGGAGAATAAAGAGCCTTCTCAAACAGTTCCGAAAAGTCAGGTATCTAAGCCTGCAGAACCTGTTAGTGAAAAGGAAGTACCTGTGGAAAAGCCTGTGGTCGATGTTCCTGTTGAAGAGAAGAAGCCGGTAACACAGGTTCGCGAAAGTAAACCTGCTTATGAGCCCAAAACCACTTCTATTAAGGATGGATTAAAAGGTGCTTTTAAATCAACAAAGAATAATAATGAAGAAGTTGTTTCTGGTAGAAAACCGGATGTGATTCAAAAGGATGTATTTGACCTGGATGGTTTGCTTGCTAAATGGGAAGAGTTTTCAAATATAATAAAGAGTGATAGACCCCGGCTTGCCATAACTTTACGAATGCAAAAACCAGTTTTAAGAGAGGATTTTAAAGTCGAGGTGGAAATGGAGAATGCCAACCAGGAAGAGGATTTTACTAAATACATTAAACTTGACCTGGTTACGTTTCTGAAAAAAGAGTTAAAGAATGATATGATATCCATTGAAACCACTGTTAGTGAAATTATTGAGGGTTCAGATAAACCATATACGCAGGAAGAGAAGTTTGAATTTATGAGTGAAAAGAACCCAAACCTTAAAGTGATGAAACAGCAGCTTGGACTTGATTTTGAGTGATAATGCCTGTTTTTGGCAGTCTGAAAATTCATTTGCTAATGTCTTGTAATTTTGCTATTTTTGCGCTCGCAATTCTAAAAATCAATTTTATTTAATTAATATAATAAACTACTATGAACGGAGAAAAAATTACTATTAGCAATGGTGTGTTAAATGTCCCTGATTATCCAGTTATCCCTTTTATTGAGGGTGATGGAACCGGGCCGGATATATGGGCTGCATCGGTTCGTGTACTTGATGCTGCTGTAGAAAAAGCCTATGGCGGAAAGAGAAAAATATTTTGGAAAGAAGTTTATGCCGGTGAAAAAGCTTTTAATAAAACCGGTGAGTGGCTTCCTGAGGAAACACTGGACATTATTCGTGAATATTTGGTGGGTATTAAAGGGCCATTAACTACACCTATTGGTGGAGGTATCCGGTCATTAAATGTAGCATTAAGACAAATACTTGATTTGTATGTTTGCCTGAGGCCAGTAAAGTATTATACTGGAGTTCCTTCTCCTGTAAAGGATCCTACTACTACCAATATGGTGATTTTCAGAGAAAATTCTGAGGATATTTATGCTGGTGTGGAATGGCTGAGTGGTACGGAAGAAAATGAGAAAGTGAAGAATTTCCTGATCAATGAAATGGGCGTTAGTAAGATCCGTTTTCCGGAAACTACTTCTATAGGAGTTAAACCTATATCTCAGGAAGGTACTGAAAGGCTTGTAAGAGCTTCTATTGAGTTTGCTCTCAAAGAGGGCAGAGATTCTGTTACTCTTGTTCACAAGGGGAATATTATGAAATTTACAGAAGGACAATTTAAGCAATGGGGTTATGACCTCGCTGAAAATGAATTTGGTGATAAGGTATTTACATGGCAGCAATACGATAAGATAAAAGACGAACAAGGTACTGATACTGCTAATAAAGCCCAGGATGAGGCATTGTCTGCGGGTAAATTATTGATAAAAGACGTTATTGCTGATGCATTCCTGCAACAGATTCTTACCAGGCCAAGCGAGTACTCCGTAATAGCTACAATGAATCTGAATGGTGATTATATTTCTGATGCACTTGCAGCAATTGTAGGTGGAATTGGTATTGCTCCGGGTGCTAACATTAACTATGAAACAGGTCATGCTATTTTTGAAGCGACCCATGGTACTGCGCCAAAATATGCCGGGCTTGATAAAGTGAATCCAGGCTCTGTAATTCTTTCCGGTGTTATGATGTTCCAGTATATGGGATGGGAAGAAGCAGGAGAGCTTATTGTGAAAGGAATAGAAAAATCCATTTTAAAGAAAAGGGTGACCTACGACTTTGAAAGACAAATGGATGGGGCCACACTTTTAAAATGCTCTGAATTCGGGGATGAGATTATTGCAAATATGTAGTTATTTGTTATTATTATTAAAAATTAGACAAAATGTTATCTACAAAAGTTGAAGAACTATTAAATGCGCAGGTAGAGAAGGAGGGTTATTCTTCTTTGTTATATCTATCAATGGCGTCATGGGCAGAAACAAAGGGATTTCCTGGTATTTCTCAATGGTTATATGCTCAGGCTGATGAAGAAAAGAATCATATGCTTGAATTTGTTCATTATATTAATGACAGAGGAGGTAAAGCACTGATATCCGGTTTGAAGAAACCTCAGGATAATTATCAGGGAATTAAACAATTGTTCAATGATGTTATGAGTCATGAACAGTTTATTTCTGCATCAATTAATGATATCGTAGGCCTTTGTATAGAAGAAAGAGATTATACTACACAGAATTGGTTACAGGCTTTTGTTGCTGAACAAATTGAGGAGGAAGCTTCAGTTCAGGCTATACTTGACAGGCTGAATCTTATTGGTGATAATAATATGTATATGTTTGACAGGGATATTCTTTCTATGAGATCTGCAAGTACTGATAGTGCAGAGTAGATTGAGACTGAATTATTAATTTGTAAAAATGGCTCCTTCTGGGAGCCATTTTTGTTTTTCTGAATGTTGATTATGCTTGTTCCCTTTGGGTTGACAGTCCCGATAATTATCAGCAATTTTTTAAAGGGATTTCGTTTTAG
>JAOZKQ010000068.1 GCA_029935275.1 Bacteroidales bacterium
TTTTGATCAGATAAAGCAGGAGCATTATCTCCCTGCTTTTAAAGAAGGTATTGTAAAGCATGATAAAGAAATTGGTGCAATTGTTTCAAGTAAGCAGGATCCTGATTTCGAGAATACGATACTTGCCCTGGATCAAAGTGGTGAATTACTAACTAAAGTTGCGTCTGTGTTTTATAATCAGACTTCGGTGAATACTAATAAGGAAATACAGGAAATTGCCAGGGATATTTCGCCACTTGTTTCCCAGCACAAGGATAATATCTTATTGAATGCTCAATTATTTGAGAGAATTAAAATTATTAACGGACAGAAAGATGATTTGAATCTAACTTCAGAGCAAAAGAAGCTTTTAAATAATACTTATAAAGAATTTGTTCGTGGGGGAGCTAACTTGTCAGCAGATGCTAAGGAAAATCTAAGGGAAATAAACAAAAAGCTCTCATTACTCTCACTTAAATTTGGAGAAAATGTACTGGCGGAAACCAATAATTTTAAATTGATAATTGATAATAAGGATGATCTTTCAGGTTTGCCTTCTTCAGTGGTGACAATGGCTGCTGAAACTGCTAAAAATTCAGACAATGAAGGTAAATGGGTTTTTACTATTCAAAAACCCAGCATGATTCCTTTTCTTCAATATGCTGATAATAGAGATCTGCGTGAAAAAATATTTACAGCATATATTGAAAAAGGAAACCATGATGATGAGCTGGATAATAAGGAAATGGTATCTAAGATGGTTTCGTTAAGGGTCGAAAAGGCAAATATATTGGGTTATAAAACGCATGCAGATTTTATTCTGGAGGAGAATATGGCCAAAAAACCAGAAAATGTGTATGCTTTGTTAAATAAAGTGATGAGTGCCGCATTGCCGGTTGCTAAAATAGAAGCTGCGAGTTTGCAAAAGATGATTAATAAAGATGGAGGTGATTTTAAACTGAATCCCTGGGACTGGTGGTATTATGCAGAGAAGTTGAGGAAAGCAAAATATGATCTGGACGAGGCTGAATTAAGGCCATATTTTGAACTTGAAAATGTCCGGAAAGGTCTGTTTATTGTTGTTAATAAGTTGTTCGGTTTACAGTTTGTTGAGTTAAATGACATTCCTTTGCCCCATCCGGATGCAAAAGCTTTTGAAGTGAAAGAGGCGGATGGATCGCATGTAGGTGTTTTATATATGGATTTTTATCCGCGTGAAAGTAAAAGGGGAGGTGCATGGATGAGTAACTACCGTGAGCAGTATGTGAAGGATGGTGAAAAAGTTTATCCTGTTATTACTACTGTTTTTAACTTTACAAAACCTTCCGGAGATGAGCCATCACTTTTGAGCTTTGAAGAAGTGAGTACCATGTATCATGAGTTTGGACATGCTTTGCATGGTTTATTGTCTAATTGTACCTATGAAGGAGTTTCGGGTACAAATGTAGCCAGGGATTTTGTAGAACTTCCTTCACAAATCATGGAAAACTGGGCTTCTGCCCCTGAGAATATCAAATTGTATGCCAAGCATTATAAAACAGGAGAAACTATCCCTGATGAATTGATCGAAAAACTGGTGAATAGCAGTCATTTTAACCAGGGATTTGTAACAGTTGAATACCTTTCTGCTTCTTTCCTGGATATGGACTGGCATACGGTAACTAAACCTCAGGATTTTGATGTAAATGCTTTTGAAAAGAATGCAATGGATAATATTGGACTTATTTCTGAAATCGTTGTCCGGTATCGTAGTCCATATTTCAGCCATATCTTTGCAGGTGGCTATTCATCAGGTTATTATGGTTATATTTGGGCTGAAGTGCTGGATGCTGATGCATTTGAGGCTTTCAAGGAAACAGGGGACATTTTTGATAAGAACACCGCAAATGCTTTCAGAAAAAATATTCTTGAAAAAGGGGGAACTGAAGATCCTATGGAGCTATATGTGAAATTCCGGGGTTCGGAGCCAGGAATTGAACCTTTATTAAAGAGAAGGGGTCTGAAAGAATAAAAAGTAGAGGTGAAAATATCAATAATTTCTAATATAGGATCTAAACTCAAACATCAGTTATACATTGTTGGATTTATGGGTTTTTATAAACCTGTAAACGGTGAACATTTAAATATTGAATGACCTTGTCAGGTAGTTGAAAGGTGGATGCTAAAGATATCAATACTGACCGGGGTAAAGCTTTTCAACCCGTTTACTTTGGATTATTTCTTTTGTTTTGATATTCATGATACTTAATTTTTCACCCCAACCGGCTCCGGTATCCATAAGCCAAACCTCGCATGCATGAACAGGTATTTTTGAATTAAAATTTAATGTTGGGGTATGGCCAATGAATATTTCTTTGTACTTTGTAAGGTTTTGTTCCTTACCAATTAATTTTTGTTCCATTGCTTTTGTTACCAGGCTTCGGTCCCACAGAAAAGTTTGGTAGCCCTGTTTCTTCAGGGGCAGGTTTTTTTTAATTCCTCCATGAACAAACAATCTTTTTTTATGCAGATAGTATAAAGAGGCATCTCTTAGTAGATTGATATGCTCTATAGGCATTCCTCCAGGATATGCTTTAAGGGTTTCTAAAGCTCCAAGAGTTTTCCATTCTTTTGAAACTTTACCTGTTTTTGCCCATTCCAGGGCCCAGTAATCATGATTTCCTAATATGTAAACAAGATTGTTGATTTTTAGAAGTAAGTCAAAGACTTTGTTAACTTCAGTTCCCCTGTCACAAACATCTCCAAGACAAATAAGCTTATCTTTTCTATAATTAAAGTCAGCTTTTTTCAGGCATTGCTTAAATGCCTTATAAGCTCCGTGAATATCTCCAATTACAAAAGTTCGCATGGATTAGCTTTGTTCCGGGTTACCTTTTAATCCTATTTCATCAGCAACCTCCCGCATACCAAGAATGGTATCCTGAATTACTTCTGAAAGTTCTAAATTGAGCATTTCTGCCCCTTTTTCAATAATACTTCGATCTATTCCTGCTGCAAACCTTTTGTCTTTCCATTTTTTCTTAACTGATTTTACTTTTATATCCAAAACACTTTTAGATGGTCTAACCAGTGCTGATGTGGTTACCAGTCCTGTAAGTTCATCTATGGTGTAGAGCACTTTTTCAAGCAGGGATTCCGGTTTTACATCAGTAACGATTCCATAACCATGACTCATAACAGCACGGATGTAATCTTCCGGCCAGTTTTCTTCTTCAAGAATTTCCCTGGCTTTCTGGCAATGTTCCTCAGGATATTTTTCATAATCGAGGTCGTGAACCAATCCAATGATTCCCCATTTTTCTTCATCCTCATTGTATTTTCGTGCCATAAACCGCATTACACCTTCAACGGCTAATGCATGCTTTGTAAGGCTTTTGGACTGGTTGAATTTTTTGAAAAGGTTCCAGGCATCCTCACGTGTAGGTTTCTCCTTCATTATTACTATTGTTACCTAAGTGTGAATCAATGTAAATTTAATTTTTGAGATGCTAATGTACAATTTTAATTTAAACCAGTATGTATGGAATCATTTAATTGCTTGTTTAAATGCTGCCTTAGCGTGGATCTCTGTTGTGTCAAATGTTGGTATTTTACAATCTTTTTGTTTGATTAATAATGGGATTTCCGTACATCCAAGTATAATGCCTTCCGCTCCTCTATTTTTGAGGTTTTCAATGATTTTCTTAAATTGTTGTTTTGATTCTTTTTTGAAAATACCCTTAACTAATTCATTATAAATTATATAATGGATGAAGCTTCGTTCACTTGAGGATGGAATGATGCATTCAATATGATAATCATTCAGTAGCTTCTTCTTATAGAAATCTTCTTCCATTGTGAATTTAGTGCCCAGTAGTCCGACTTTATTTATTCCTTTTTTCTGAATTTCACTTGCGACAGCATCGGTGATGTGTATAAGTGGGATATGTATATGATTCTTAATTTTATCAGCAAGTTTGTGCATAGTATTTGTACAAATTATGAGCATATCAGCACCGGAATTTTCCAGCTTTTTTGAGGCATCAGAAAGAATAATGGAAAGTTCTTCCCAGTTTTGTGCATGTTGTAGCATTCCTATAATTTGAAAGTCGAAAGAATGAATAATGCAGGGACAGGAATGATTTCCTCCTAATTCTTTTTGAGCGAGTTGGTTAAGAAGCCTGTAATATTCAAGGGTGGATTCCCAGCTCATACCTCCAAGTAGGCCAATTGTTTTCATAGTTAGAGTTTGTCTATAAAGTCCAACTTCTGCGTTGTTGCTCAAAATCTAAAACCTCAAATACACTAGTATTCTGCGGGTTAGATTTATCGCACGCCTTGAGTTTGTACTTTCTAGTTCAAACTCTCGATTTTATGGACAGGCACTAGTTAGCAGAATAATTTCAGAAATTGGAAAAACAGCTTGAACTATGTTTGTGTAAGTTCAAGATCAGGTGCAGGTTTGTTTAGTTTAAGGTTAGTGAGGACAGGGCTAATTATAAAATTGTATTCAGGATACTCAAAAATGGGTAATCGGTCTTCTGTTTCACCCATTGTGTATCCGTAAATAGTTTCATATTCTTTTAAGTTTTCACCCATCTTTTTGACCTGTTGCAGGTACTCATAAATAGATTTTGATTCAATTATAGTAACCTTCCCCATTTTTTTAATAATAGGGCTATGGTTTCGGTATGGGTCATGGTCAAAACTAAGGATTCTCCTGCCATCGTCCGTAAGTCCTATTACCCGGAATGTGAGGCTTTTACCGACGCCAGGTATATTCATTACACTTTTATCTGTGGCCAGAAATGGAAGCCCGTATTTTTTTCTGATAGAGTTTATATTCTGTGCCATTTGATTGGGCTGGCAAGATAATTTTTTAATTTCAGTATGCATATTGGCTGAAACCGATCCGTATATTTTTTCTTCCAGCTGTTCCTGAATGGAACGGGCAATGGGGGTGAAGTTATGTTTATTTTCCCGGTGACCTTTAACCTGAAAAGTATAATAGGGAATCACCCCGATATCATTCAAAGTTTTACGTAGCTTTATTGTATGTCCCCTTCTCGAACCAGCTGCAGTGAATACAACCTGGTTGGTGATCATCCATCCGGCAGAGATTAATTTTTCAATAGCACTTTTGGCTTCAGGTGTGACTTCCAGGCTGGAAACAAAATGGGTTTGAATAATAAATTGTTTAATTCCTATAGCAGAGGCTTTTTCTTTGAAGTTCTTAAGAATCTGAATAAGCTCAGGAGTGAATCTTTGAGGTAAATATGCTGGTAGTCTGGTTCCGAACCGGATGCGGAGCATTTCAGCATATTTCATCCCTTCCGGCCTGTTTCTGTTGTCTCTGATTTTTTGTACAGCCATATCATAAATATGATCCAGAATGGTTTTAATCACTTTGTTTGAGCTCATAAATGCATCTCCACCTGTCACAAGAATGTCTCTGAGTTGAGAGTCGTATCTGAAATATTCCATAACCGACCTCAGATCATCCATCCAATTGCTTTCCAATTTTAATTTATCCAGATTGAAATTTAGATGTCCGGATTGAAAATCATACATTCTCTGGCAGGAAACACACAGTCCTCCACAGGAACGACCCATTGTTTCAGGAATAAAAATGGCAACTTCCGGGTATCTTCGATGTAAGCCTTTTCCATCCGGCATAACCCATCCGGCAACATTGGGCTCATTGGGTTTTACCAGGTCTTCTTTTTCCCAGGCTACAATATGTCCGAATTCATAATTCAGATCTTCATTAGGGAAAATGTATTCTCTCAGGGTGATATCCGTTTTGACCCCGTTTGAAATGTCTTCAATATTTAGCAGAGACAGGTAATATGGATTAATAAAAACAGGGATACCTGAATTTTCAGCTTTATACAATGTATCCAGTTCCTTTTTTCCTAAGGTGTAATCCAGGAAACTATTCAGTTCTTTTACGGAACGGATTGCCATTCGGAGATGGAAGGAATTGTCTTTCCACCATTCAAGTGCAATTTTAAATTTATCTTTACTGCTTAGGCCTTCCCCAAAGTAAAATCTGCGGCTCTTAATTCCTCCTGAGTCAATTTTTGAAATGATTTTTTTTAGTATCCGGTCTCTGTTCTTTTTCCGGGCAGAAATAATGGCCGGGTCAATTCCATTAGGGAAACGGTGCATCCAGTAATTTATTTTACCAAGATCCGGATGTTTTCTGTATTCTTTACCTCTTAATTGCCTGAACAGGTGAAGCATATCTGCATAAAAGTCAACTGGCATATCACCTGAATTTGTACGTGTTGCTTTCCATAAAGCCCGAAGGGGGTTACTTATGATCTTCTTACCACGGAGATTCAGATCAGTGAAACTTTTACCAGCATGTTCCAGATAGTCAAGAATACGAATTGCTGCAAAATCTTTCCATCTTAACTGGTTATAACTGGATTTGCCTATCTGATCTCCCTGATAGTACTCCAAAGCAGGTGGATTCTCTCTAATAATGCGTAATGTGATTTTTCTTAGCGATTGAAAAAGTTCTTTTTCACTATCGGAATATATGAAAATCTGCCCAATTTCAGGATTCTCCTGCAGAAATATATTAATAATTTTTCGACATTCTTCGTTCAGTTGTTTATTTGATTCAGGACGAAACATAAATTTCAGTTGTAGTTTTCTTGATTAATAATAAATTAGTTATAAAATCAACATGGTTTTTCAGCATTATATGATTCCAGGTAATAAAATCCGGATTTTCCTTTGGCTTAGAAGTTTAAACCTATTCCGGATAATTTTTGTGAAAATTATAAAGGTGAAACATATAAAGATAATGAAAATCTCTGAATTATGCAAATAGTTCTTGAATGAATTTTGTTTTGAAGTCCGTTTACCGATTTATATCGTCCATTCACCGATTTTATGTAAAAGTAAATGTATTTTAATTATACTTTTGTTTATGAATATAGAAAAGTAATGGGTATGAGTGGGTTAGTATCAAAGTTTAAATTAATATTTACCATATGAAAGAATACAGACGTAATAACAAAACAGGCTTGGGACTTGTCCTTATTATTGCCGGTGCAATTTTGCTAGGTATAAATTTTGGTTGGATCCCATATGAAATTCGATCATGGCTCTTTTCCTGGAAAATGATATTGATCATAATTGGATTATTTATGATAGTTTCTAAAAACAACATAGAACCCGGATTGATTTTAATGATAATTGGTGGCTTTTTTCTGGCCAGGGATCATCACTTCTTCATGTGGGATTTGCACAAGTTTGTTTTTCCTGCTTTATTAATTATTGCAGGTCTGATTTTCTTGTTAAGGAATAATTTAAACACGGTGGATGATTCACGAAAATATTTCAGAGAAGGAGAGGGGAATAAAAATATTTATGAGAAAGAATCACGAGATTTATAAAGTACTACATTAATATACAGGTAATTATAATTTTAAACAAATGAATACAAAAAACAGAAATAGCAGAAATATTTTGGGATTTTTATTAATTCTTCTTGGGCTGGTTATTTTTGCTAATAATCTAAACTGGATCCCCGATAGTATTGCACCATGGATTTGGACCTGGGAAATGTTGCTTATTGTAGTTGGGGTTATTCTCCTGGTGACCAAGCCTAATAAGGGGCCGGGGGTTATACTTATCCTTATTGGAGGTTTTTTTATAGCAGTTGATTATTTTGAGAATGTACTATACCTGCATAAAATATTTTGGCCATCCCTGATAATATTTGTAGGTCTTATGTTTATATTTAGAAGCAGAAAGGATCCATTTAATGATCCGGAAGAGATTTTTTCTGATGAAGATTTTGTGGATGAGGTGGCTATTTTTGGTGGTGGACAGAAAGTAATTACTGCCAGGAATTTTAAGGGGGGAAAGGTTACTTCTATTTTTGGAGGATCTACTTTAGATTTTTCACAAGCCCGTTTGGCAAAAGGAATTAGTGTGATTGATATGGTTTCCATTTTTGGAGGGGCCAAGTTGATAGTGCCTCGTGATTGGGATATTCATCTCGAAGTTACTGCAATATTTGGTGGGTTCATGGACAAGCGGATAGTAGATCCACATATTATACCTGACCCGTCAAAAAAACTGGTGATTAAAGGGGTAGCTATATTTGGAGGAGGAGAACTTAATTACTTATAAACTTAATTTTTGGAATGGAGCACCCTTTTCTTAAAAACCGGCAGGTAATTTTGTTTTATGTTCTTGGCTGGGCTATATTTCTTGGCCTGCTTATGGTGCTGCTTATAGGTTTTTATAAGTTTCCCCAACAGGTTGTTATGGTGGACAGCCTGGTGAATATTTTTACTTTTGCAATACTTGGTATCGGCCTTTGGTATCCGCTGGAATATACCTATTTATCATCAGGTAGCTATTTTTCAAATATATTAAATCTGCTTGGCCTGGGAATAGCTACACTTGGAATTTGGTTGATTTCCGGAAATGGATTGTCTAAATTAATTTTTGCCGGAAATAGTGAGGCATTATTTTATATTAATCAATCATTTCCACTTAAAATAATTATTGGCCTGGTTATCGTTCTCTTTCTTATCTTGATATATTACCTCATTATTTTTCTAAGTAGTTATGAGGAAAAACGAGTAAAAGAGACAGAACTAAAATCATTGGTAAAAGAGGCAGAGTTGAATCTGTTAAAATACAAAATCAACCCTCATTTCCTTTTTAATAGTTTGAATTCTATAAGTTCACTCACACTTTCTACTCCTGAGAAGGCCCATGAAATGATTCTTAAATTATCGGACTACCTGCGTTATTCGTTGCAATCGGGTAAGGAAACAATGCAGAGCTTTGCTGATGAGTTGGATAATGTGCACTTATATCTGGATATTGAAAAGATTCGGTTTAGGGAAAGGATTGATTTTATTGAAGAAACCGATGAGGAGTGCATGGGCTACAAGGTTCCCGGAATGATCTTACAGCCCCTTTTCGAAAATGCGATAAAACATGGTGTACATGAAAGCACAGAAACTGTCAGGATTAAATTTATTTGTAAGATTGAGTCTCCTTTTATTTTAATCAAGATCCGGAATAATTATGTTTCTGCAAATGGATATCTTATGGGTACAGGTACAGGTCTTGAAAGTGTTAAAAATCGTTTAATTATTATATATAATCGCCATGATCTTATGGAAATTAATAAAAAGGATGATATTTTTGAAGTTAAGTTGAAAATCCCGGTTTCAATTTAGCTTATATAGTGTCCGTCCTTAAAGTCGGTGTTTGGTTCAGGATGTTCGAGTTCTGCCCCGACCATTCGGGGAAGAAATCGGATATTATGGACAAACACTATATATATTTGAAATACCATTGTAATAATGAAAAATGAAATTAATGCTATTA
>JAOZKQ010000421.1 GCA_029935275.1 Bacteroidales bacterium
CTTCATAGTGATATTAAGTATGAAACAGGTAGTGACAAAGATGAGCGTTTTGGCAGTGGAATAAGCAGAAAAGATTATTTCAAAAATTTCAGGTATTTTATGGAAAATGTACGGGGAGAGAAACCATTTTTCTTCTGGTATGGCGCCCACGAACCACACAGGGCTTATGAAAAAGATTCCTGGAAACAAATGGGTAAAAATCTGGAAGATGTTGAGGTACCCGGATTTCTCCCTGATGATGATCTGATCCGGGGAGATATGCTGGATTATGCTGTTGAAATTGAGTGGTTTGATCTGCACCTTCAACGAATGTTGGAGTACCTGGAAAAGATTGATGAACTTGAAAATACGATTGTAATTGTTACTGCTGACAATGGAATGCCGTTCCCGCGGGCTAAGGCTAACTGTTTTGAATATGGGGTGCATGTTCCTCTGGCTATACGCTTTCCGGAGAGGTTTCCGGGAAACAGGATTGTTGAAGATCCTGTTAGTTTTGTCGATTTGGCACCTACCATTCTTGAAATAACAAAAACCAGTTCTGAAAAGATGTTGCCCATTTCCGGAAGTAGCATATTAAGCATACTTAAATCAAAAAATGAAGGAATTGTTAATCCATCAAAAAAATATGTTTTAGCAGGCAGAGAAAGGCATTCTTCATCAAGGTACATGAACCGGGGCTATCCGCAGAGGGTAATCCGGGGAAAGGATTTTATATACATCTGGAATATTAAACCGGAGCGTTGGCCTGCCGGTGCTCCACAAAAGTATGATCCGCAAAATCCGGAAGTATTGCTGCCTATGTATGGGCTGGATGAAAATGGTAATTATATTCCCGATGCTGCTTTTACAGATATTGATGATTGTCCGTCCAAAACATTCCTTATTGAAAACTATAAAAATGATGAAATTCGTCCGTATTTTGATTTAGCCCTGGAAAAGCGAGCAGAAGTTGAACTTTATGATATAATAAAAGATCCTTTTTGCCTGAATAACCTTGCCGGCAAGCCGGAATTTAAAGAAATTGAAAAGGAGATGAAATATGCCCTGATGAAGGAATTAAAAAAATCAATGGATCCCCGTGTGCTTGGTCCGGATACGGAAATTTTTGATAGTTATCTAAGATATTCCCGGATAAGAGACTTTCCAAAGCCCGGGTGGGCTCAATAATTTATATAACTTTGATTTTTGCATTGTAAAATCCCCTCCCTATGAGTATTAATCAAGAAAATGATTCTTTTTATTCAAGAAGAAAATTTTTAAAGTCAACTGCAGTTGCAGGTGGAATGTCATTTATTCCCGGATCAATTTTAGGTATAGAAAATATGAAAATCACAACAACCAGTTCAGGCAAGGAGAGTGGAAAAAGCATAATTGGAAGTTATGGTCCATGGGCTGCAAATATTGCAGATAAGCCCCCACTTTTATCCTTCAGGAATAGCGAATGGAAAGATATTGAATCATGGCGAAGCACTGCTAAGAATAAGGCTTTGGAATTGTTGTCATCACCTGATATTGAGGGAGTCCCAAAAGTTAAGTTAATAAATAAAACTGTTTATGACGGGCTTGAAATTGAAGAAATCAGCTGGCAGTTACCTTATGGCAGGCCAACAAGGGCAATAGTGCTAAAGCCTGAGGGTGCCAGGGCCCCGATGCCGGCGATTTTAGGCCTGCATGATCATGGTGGCAAGAAGTATTTTGGGAAGCGAAAAATAACCCGGACAGGAGACCAGATGCATCCGCTTATGCTTGATCATCAAAATGAATATTATGGTGGTTTTGCCTGGGCCAATGAAATTGCAAAACGTGGTTATGTAGTTTTAGTTCATGATGCTTTCGCCTTTGCCAGCAGGCGTGTATTGTTTGAAGATATGTCAGAAATCCCCTGGGGGCATTTTGCTACAACAGGCATGAGTGACGAGGACCCGGAAAAAGTTGAAAATATTCTGGCCTATAATAAATGGGCAGCCGAACATGAAAGTATTATGGCAAAATCATTGTTTTGTGCTGGTACTACCTGGCCTGGCGTATTTTTGGCAGAGGATCAGAAAGCCCTTGACGTACTTAGTGCCCGGGAAGATGTTGATTCAAATCAATTGGGTTGCGCAGGTTTATCGGGTGGTGGTTTACGCACTGTTTTCCTTGGTGGTCTCGATCCCAGGATAAAATGTGCAGTTTGTGTGGGAAATATGACTACCTGGAAAGACTTCCTGCTGAATAAATCTTTTACCCACACCTGGATGACCTTTGCTCCTTTATTACCAAAATATCTTGATTTTCCTGAAATATTAGGGCTCAGGGTCCCGCTTCCAACCATGACACTTAGTACTAATGAGGATGGTTTGTTCACCCTTTCGGAAATGAAAAAAGCCAATGGTATTTTGCAGGAAGTGTTTGATAAAGCAGGTGCAGCCGATAAGTATAAGGGAATCTTTTATTCGGGAGTTCACAAGTTTGATGCACAGATGCAGAAGGATGCATTTAATTGGTTTGATAAATGGTTGAAGGATTGAAATAGCGGAACGTAAAAAGACGGTTTTAGCCTGAGAAAACTTTTATATTTTTTATTTAACATTCGATATTTATTATTTTAAAATACCAGACAAATTTTCAATACTCTGCTAAAATAAATAGCAGTAAACAATTTAATACAATTTTATCCAAATAATTTATATGATACCAACACAACTTAAGCTATAAAGTTTTTATACAATAACTACAACAAAATTATTTGATATGATTAAAGCAAAGAAAATTGATCTGATTTTGTATAATGGCATTATCATTACGGTCAATAAGAAATTTTCAATAGAAAAAGCAGTCGCGATTAAAGATGG
>JAOZKQ010000422.1 GCA_029935275.1 Bacteroidales bacterium
CTTTACTTTTGTGCTGATCGTTATGGCAGCGAAAGCAACCATTAAACTCCAAATGGCCAATATAATTAGGATAGGCCTTCCAATTCACTTTCATTTCAGGGAAAATATTTTTATTAAATTCCTGTTGAAGCCCTTTGACAGCACTATCAACCAGATATTTCCTTGTCAGATACAAGCCCTTGTAGGAGGACTCGTAAAATTCATTTATCGTGGTTTCAATGTAGTTCATTGCACTGTCAGAAGTAGGGAATTCAAGTCCTATTATTTCGAGGGAAAGCATTTTAATTTCAGGTAATGCCTGTGGAATGGTTCCGGCACTGATTGCATTATTTACAAATGTAAGTGGTGACTTGTAGTCATGAGATGGTCGGTTATGACAATCCAGACAATCCATTGTTCTGATTTCAAGTGTATCCAATTGATCCTGTAAATAATTGATGCCTTCCTCCTGAAATATATGCTTTTCACCCGTTTTTTTATTTGTGTATCTCACCCATGATATTTGCTCTCTTTTAGGATCTGTAGAGATGTATTCCACCTTTATATCCGGATTAATGTGCCAATGAATACCCTCTTTCAGACCCTGGCCACTATGTTCCGAACCTATCTTCATTTGCAAATTAATATCCCATTCTGTATTATTCTCATCACTCAGGTAATGTTTTTCCAGGTCAAGTTTTCGTGAATAAAATTTTTCAGGCCAGTGGCATTCTTCGCAGGTTTCACGGGCAGGTCTCAGGTTGTGTATGGGCGTTGGTATGGGCCTTGGGTATTTATTAAATGTTACTGAGTAAACCTGGTATAAGCCAGAAAGTTTTGACTTTACCGTCCAATTAGCACCTCCACCAATATGGCACTCTACACACGAGACCTTAGCATGGGATGAATGCTGATAGGCAGCATATTCAGGTTTCATAACCTCATGACATTGTGTGCCACAAAAAGTGGTAGTCTCAGTATAATGAAACCCTTCGTAACTCCCTAAACCCACTAACATTAAGAAGATTATTATTCCTGCTCCAAATGTAAAAAAGATTCTTCTCTGTTTCGGGTCGTTAAAATCAAAAATTGGAAATTTTACTTCCCGTATAAGCTTTTCTTTTTTATCTTTTCTGGCTTTTGTAATAATTCCAATTGGGATTAATAAGCCCCCTAA
Source organism: Bacteroidales bacterium (assembly GCA_029935275.1). Classification (GTDB taxonomy): domain Bacteria; phylum Bacteroidota; class Bacteroidia; order Bacteroidales; family VadinHA17; genus JANTGF01. Next base: position 1,157 of record JAOZKQ010000422.1, read on the forward strand.
AACTATAAAAGCCGGTAATATTATGTAGATAACAATACCTGTATAACCAGAACCTTCTCCAAACAAAAAGGAAATGATTAATAAGAATAGGAACAAAAAAGTACTTATTGATGCTATTGCACCGCCAATTGCAGTTGTCCAGCTATAAAATGACTTAGGCAGTTTCATGAGTGCATAAATAAATAAAGTTTATTCTGAATTAATGTTTTAACCTGGTTAACTCTATCTATAATATTAGTTGTTTGAAATGATCAGGTGATCTGTTGCTTTAAATTATTAATTTATAATCCAAATAACCTCGTTATTGTAAAGCCAAACATCATTTCACCTTTTGTAAAATCATTTTGATTATACATATAATTATCCTGGGGTATAATGCCCTGAGCTGTACTTACATATATTTGAAAAGAGTGGGTATAGGTTGCAATCTCGTATCCAAAACCAAGGTTGGGTTTTGATTCAGATCTGTCCAGAATGCTAATTGGGTAATCATACTGAAACATAATTGATGACTGAGAAGAGACTTTAACCCTTCCATTTATACCAACTCCTATTTTGTCCCAATCAGTATTCTCTTCCACACTATTATAATGTGTAAAACTACCTTGAACCTGCAGGGAAAGCCAATCTGTAAATTTTCTTCCTACAATCACCTGACCAAAATAGGATAAGCGGTTGGTAAAACTATAATTTACTCCAAAATCTTCTTTATTCCTACTATCGATGGCTGCATTTCCATATAAAGTAACTGCCACAGGAATTCGATTCTCTGTTTGACGTAATAAAGCATACTTTAGCTGAAAATCGCTGTACATGTTTTTTTTGGTTAATCCATAACCAACCATCAGTCTGTCGATAATGCTATAGTTAAAACCGATACGAATATTTGTACCAGGGGCATAAATGCCAAACAGATCGCTAAAGCCATTTTCCATGGTTCCAAACCGGTGTTGGATCAACATTTCCAGGGTTCTCTTATCCGGAATTATATTGGTTTGATTGTCAATCAGGATGCCACTTTCAAAAGAAGAATAAATCAGGTTATCATTCTCTTTGACAGGCTTTTCTGTTTCTTGAGCTATAGAAGAGCTATAGGAGAATATCAATAACATAAATATCAGTAAAACACTTTTTTTCATTCTCTTGTTTTTAAGTTAGTTGTTTTTTGCACCTTGCTCTATCCAAACTAAAATATTTTGTGCCTGAACGGGGGTGTATTTCTGATAATGACTACCATCCGGGTCTGGTTTTGTATAAATAATACTGGACTCCGGATCGTTCAGGTTTACCAGGCCAGGTACAATACTTGCAAATGCCTTATCGGGAGTCAGATTTGGAGAAGTGCCTCCGCTTTTATGGCAATTTGTACAAGATTGATCCGAAAAAATTGGGACAACAATGGTATCAAAGCTTATTATTATAGTGGTATCAACCGGGGGGACCTCCGGTGGCTCAATATATACATATTCACATGAGCTAAAAGCAATAATCATGACAATAATAAGTGGTAATGTGTAGAGATATGCTTTTTTCATAGTATTACTATTATTGTTAAAATATTTATAAAAGAAAAAAAGCTTCAATTGAAGCTTTTTTCTTTCCCTATTATACCTATCTTTTTATAGGGTAGCAGTTAAAGCTTCAATAGTATTCGTTAATAAAGCTTTAACA
>JAOZKQ010000423.1 GCA_029935275.1 Bacteroidales bacterium
TATAATTTGACTGGTTCGCTATTGATGGAACAATTAATTCCTGCCGGCTCCGCATTATATACACTTTCTTTATCCGGATTAAGGAATGGAATTTATATCCTCAGGCTGGAGGGTGAAGGCTTTATTGCAAATAAGAAACTTTCAGTTATCAATTAGCATATGCAGGGAAACTCCGTCCCAGATAATAAAGCGCCAAATTTAAGCTTTAAAGAGGGAAAATATCCTAAGTCTCAGGATTGGGCTTTTATGTTCCTTGTTTTTTTATTATCCCAGTTTCTAACTTCTTGTACCAATAAACCGGAAAGGGCCAGACAAAATTTAAAGGGCACCTATCCCCTTGTTTCTGAAGTTAACCGGTATGCCAGAGGTTTTAGCATTACTAAATATAGTAATTTTGATATAGTGGAGGTGAAAAAGCCCTGGCAAGGATCAGAAAAGCTTAATTTTAAATATCTACTTGTAAAAGAAGGGGTAAGCGTGCCTGGTTCTATTAGGAAAGGAGCCGATCTGATTAGATTACCTGTTGAGCGTATCGTTTGCACTTCTACTACACATGTTGCTATGCTTGAGGCACTTGGAAAAACAGAAGCAATTGTTGGAGTATCCGGTGCTGATCTGATTACAAACAAAGAAATAAAGGAACGAATTAATTTGGGTGAAATTCGTGACATTGGTTACGGCCGGGAATTGAATTATGAAGTTTTGATCTCTTTGCGGCCTGATGTGGTGCTGATATATGGAGTGGAAAGTGAAATGACCGGACTCATTCATAAATTAAAGGATCTTGGAATTTCTGTTTTAATGAATGGAGAATACCTTGAAGAAGAACCTCTTGGGAAAATGGAATGGATAAAGCTTATGGCTACACTTTTTGGTTTAGAAGAAAAAGCCGGTGTTTTATTTGATTCTGTGTCCACTCGTTATGAATTACTGAAGTCAAAAACAGAAAATGTAAATTACAGACCTGTGGTGTTAACTGGTTTGCCATGGAAAGATGTATGGTACGTTTCACCTGGAAATACAGCAAATGCAAAATTTATTGAAGCAGCTGGTGCTACTTATCTTTGGGAAGACCTGAAATCGGATAAGGCTGTTCCTATGGACCTTGAATCAGTTTATCTTAAAGCCGGGATTGCCGAATATTGGATAAATGCAGGAACTGCTGTGAGCATAAGCCAGATAGTTAACATGGACTCCCGTTTTAGTCATTTTAAACCTATCAGTTCAGGGAAAGTTTACAATAATACGGCCAAAGTTAACTCTACAGGGGGAAATGATTACTGGGAATCAGGCCTCATGCATCCGGATATCATTCTCATGGATTTAATTAGTATTTTTCATCCTGAATTATCAGGGGATGAGCCACTGGTTTATTATCAAAAACTTCAATATTAGCTGGTAAATATGTCATAAATGAATAAAGCAAGCATTCATAAAAGGAAACGCCGGATTGCTATTCCCATGGGAATTCTTTTTCTTTTTGGTTTAATGTTTTTTGTTTTGGATATACTTTTGGGCTCAGTCCATATTCCAGTTCAGGATATTATCCATATTCTGACTGGAGGAGCTGCTAAACAGCCTGAATGGAAAGTAATTATCCTTGATTTTCGTATCCCCCGAACCCTGACGGCAATTTTGGTAGGTGCAGCCTTGTCTGTTAGTGGCTTACAGATGCAGACCATATTTCGGAATCCGCTTGCAGGTCCCTATGTGCTGGGCATAAGTTCAGGTGCCAGCCTGGGTGTAGCCATTTTGGTTATGGGCTTTACATCACTTGGGTTTACAAGTGTGTTGGACAATGCCGGGAATTGGGCATTGGTGATAGCAGCTACCCTGGGGTCAGGCCTGATTCTTTTGTTGATTTTGTCTGTTTCTGTACGTATAAGGGATATTATGACAATACTTATTCTGGGTATTCTTTTTGGAAGTATAGCTACAGCCTTGGTGGCTGTTCTTCAGTATTTTAGTACAGAATCAATGCTGAAATCATTTATAGTATGGACCATGGGGAGCCTTGGAAATGTGTCATCCGCACAGCTTACGATATTAAGTATTGTGGTTATTCTGGGTATATTGATTTCATTGGCTTCAGTAAAAATAATGAATGCAATGTTATTGGGTGAGGATTATGCCCGTACACTGGGTCTCAACCCTAAAAGTGTTAGATTTATCGTTTTTATTAGTACAAGTTTGCTGGCAGGAGCCGTTACCGCCTTTTGTGGTCCGATAGGATTTATTGGTATTGTGGTGCCACACATTGCACGCCTGATATTTAAAACAGCCGATCATAGTGTCTTGTTACCGGGATCTTTGCTTATTGGAGCAGTTTTTATGCTAATAAGCGATATTTTTTCAAAACTTCCGGGTTATGATCAGGTTTTACCTATAAATTCAGTAACCGCATTAATGGGGATCCCGGTAATTATCTGGATCATCATCAGGAGGAAGAAAATTACATCTTTAAGTTAATTTTGTTTGAATACGGAAAATGACATATTGGTTCTAAAAAATCTGGAAATTGGTTTCAGGAAAGGCAGGAAAATCATTGCCTCATTATTGTCTGGTATGAATGTATCTGCAGGTAGGGGAGAACTGGTGGCCCTTATTGGTCAGAATGGAATTGGCAAAAGCACCCTTTTAAAAACTATTGTTCATTTGCATGAGCAACTCAATGGTGAGATTTTATTTAACAAAAGGGACAGATTAGATTATACAGCTGCGGAGTTTTCATCCCTTGTCGGCTTTGTTTCCACGGAAGTTATCAGGGTAGGTAACCTTACTGTAAGGGATTTAATAAGTTTGGGGAGGT
>JAOZKQ010000069.1 GCA_029935275.1 Bacteroidales bacterium
GAAAGTATGCGACATTTTATTTCATAATCTGTATAATAAGTCAGGAAAAATGCAGAACAGGCAGACGATTATTTTAGCTGGGGCAATTTACTATGGAAAACTCACAAAAACGGACTGTTATTGAGAGCAAAAACGGACAGGATATCCACATTAGATTACTGTCAGCTATTGATGTATTTACTCTTCAAAATTTTAATGATAACCTGTCAGAACAAACCCGTTCACAATTTTTACCCCATAAATATGATGATAGGATAATCTTAAAATTTATTGAACGAAATAAAAAGAAAACAGACCGGATATATGTGGCACTTGTGAAAGATGTCATTGTCGGGTATTTTTTTCTCTGGGAATTCATAAAACCTTTTCCTATTCTGGGTATTGGTATTTCTGATCCTTATCAGGGACAAGGATTAGGCAAACAAATGATAGCCATCCTTATTGAAGACGCTGAAGCCAATGGGAACAATGGGATTCTACTAACAACCTTATTGACGAACGAGGCAGCTTTTCAACTATACTTAAAAATGGGATTTAAGTATTTAGGGGATACAGATAATATTGCCGGGGATGGTCGTATTACAAGAGAGCGCATGATGTATCTACCAATTAAAGAGCATGTTGCTCCTGAGAGCCATGATTTCAAACCACCTGTTATGTAATGGATGATCGTTCATATTTTTTTAGGTGGTTTATTTGAGGTTTTATTACCCATTTAATCTTATGCAAAACATAAAAACTAAAAACAGATGAAACAGAACAAAAAAGGATTGAGTCTTTTCCTGATCATTGCTATGCTTGTTGTTTTAGCACAGCAAAATAAGATCATGGCACAAGAGGGAACAAAAAACTTCTTACCAAAACCTAAAAATGGCAATACTTATGTTATCGCCCACAGAGGGGTCCACAACGGGATACCGGAAAACACAATTGCTGCATATAAAAAGGCAATTGAATTAGGTTGTGACTATGTTGAGATCGATTTACGCAAAACTAAAGATGGGATATTTGTAAGTGTCCATAATCAAACCATTGATGCCTATGTTGAAGGAATATCAGGTAAAGTAAGTGACTTCAGCCTGGCAGAATTAAAGCAAATGAATATTGGCAAGCGTGTTGGCCCGGAGTGGGAGAACGAACGTATCCCCACTTTTGAAGAGATTCTTCAGCTTTGTAAAGGTCAGATTGGTATCTATCTGGATTTGAAAGAACCGAATGTAAAAGAGTTGGTCTCAATTATAAAAAAGTATGAAATGGAAAGGGATATAATCTGGTATATCCCGGCATCATATATGGATGCCATAAAGGAAGTTAAGAGCAATTGCTATAGTTGTGTGCCCATGCCTGATCCTGGCCCGAAAGAAAATATTGTAAAAGTCATTAATGAAGTTCAACCACTGGTGATTGCAACCGATATGGGTGAACTAAGTGAAGAGTATATGAAAATTGCCCATAAATACAATACAAAGGTTTTTGCTGATGAAAAAGATGGTAATATAAAGGAATGGACTAAAATGCTGGATTGGGGAACAGATGGTATTCAAACTGATAAGCCCGGGGAGCTTATTAAGTTCTTATTGGAAAGGGAAAGATGAATCTATTAATGAATGGAAACAATAATGATAAAAATATGAGAATCTCAATTCTATTTATCACATTGTCTCTTATTTTGTTTTCATGCAGACAAATAAATAAAAAGAAAAGGTCAGTTTTTGCTTATAAGCATTTCAAACGACTAATATTTTTCAATTTACTACTTAATTTGGAAAAGGGTTGGGTAGTGAAGTCTGTAAAAATGATGTTAAACTACAAATAACTTATCACTTTATAAATAAGCAGCAAGGAGCATATATGAAAGCACTAGTACTGAAATCACGTAAATCTTTGAAAGTTATGGATGTTCCAATGCCGACCCTTTCGACAGGTCAGGTATTAGTTAAAGTTAGACAGTGTGGCATTTGCGGCAGCGACATTCGTTATTTTCATGGAGAAAACCCCTGGGCAAAACAGACACTGCAGATGGACATCCCAAATCCACCAAATATCATTTTAGGACATGAGTTTGTCGGAGAAGTTGTGGACGCACATGATTTGAAGGACAAGGAGTTAATCGGCAAACGGGTAGCTGTACAGACGTGGTCGGCTTGCGGGCGATGCGATTCCTGTCGTAGCGGTAATGAGAATTTCTGTAAAGAAACAAAACATCTTGGTCATGGACAAGGGTGGGGCAAGATGGATTTTTATCCTGGTGGAATGGCGGAGTTTTGTCCTGTCTTTAGTCAACACGTGTACGAATTGCCTGAAAATGTTACAGATGAGCAGGCAACATTTCTCGACCCCCTTACCGCAGCTCTACATGCTGCGGATGTAGCGAAGCCGGAAATTCTTAACCGTGTAGTCGTACTGGGTGCAGGACCCATAGGGATTATGATAGCTCAATTATCTAGGGTCTATGGAGCCTCTGAGGTTTTTATAACAGATATCGCGGATGATAACTTAAGTGTTGCTGGCAAACTCGGTATTGATCACGTCTTGAACGTGGCTGACTCAGAACAGACCATCACTGACCTGGTAAAGAAACAGACCAAAGGGTTAGGTGTAGATCGTGTGTTTAACACAGTGGGGTCGCAGGATAGCATTGTAGAGTCTCTTGCTCTATTAAAGAACACTGGCTTAGTCGTGCTCATGGCTACGAAAAAGAAGGAAATAAGTTTCCCCGCTTTGTTGCTTAGTGGTGAGAGAACAATCAAGACTTCGACAAATGCGATGTATAGGGACTTCCCGAGAGCTATTGAATTACTGGCGAGTGGCTTAGTTAAAGTTGACCCGATGATAACTCACCGGTTCAATCTTTCCGATGGAGTTAAGGCATTTGAAACTGCTATTAACAAAGCAAAAAATCAGGCAATTAAAATAGTATTAGATTGTGAATTATGAATCGTTTAATCAAAGAAATTAACGATGCAGTTGTGAAATCTGGCTCTCTCAGCATTTGGTGGCTTGGTCAGGAAGGTTATGTTATAAAATCCTCTGATCTGGTCATCTACATCGATCCATATCTGAGTACATACGCAGAACGGATCACTCTCGGGAAACCCAATGAACATGTCCGAATGATGCAAGCGCCAATACGTCCGGAAGAGGTAACCAATGCCGACCTTGTAATATGCACACACGATCATGCTGATCATATAGATCCGGAAGGTATCCCAATTATTTCTCATTCCTCGACAAAAACAAAATTTATTGTTCCTGAGTGTGCCCGGCAAACCTTGCTGGAATTTGATATCTCCGAAAAGCGAATTTATACTCTCAAAGGTGACGACGCTTTGACAATCTCCGGAATTACGATAGCTGCTGTTCCTGCAAAGCACGAACAATTCGATAAAGATGAAATTATGGGTTATCCCTATTTGAGTTATGTTATCAAAATAGATGGTTTGAATCTGCTTCATGCAGGCGACACTATTCCTTATGTGGGTCAGATCGAAAAGTTCAGACCGCATGAAATTGATCTTGCTTTTGTGCCTATCAACGGACGAGACAAATTTCGTCACGATCTGGAATTCGAAGGCAATTTCAACTGCACAGAAGCAGTAGATTTTGCACATGGCATTACTGCCAGACTGACTGTTCCTATGCACTACAATATGTTTTCAATTAATACCGGTAATGTGGAAGAATTTCGCCGGATTGCATTGGAAAAAAAACTAAATTTTCTTGTTATGGAACCTTCCATACCTATGGTTATTAAAAAGAAATAAAACTGATGAAACTAAAAAACAAAGTCGCTCTGGTCACTGGTTCAAGTCGGGGAATTGGCAAAGCTATCGCGTTGAACTTAGCCAGTGAAGGGGCCCACGTTATAGTTCATGGGCCAATTGAAGCCAAGGAATTGAATTTGTCTTTCGAGCAAGTTAAGGCACTCAATCCACGCTCAATTAAGATTGCGGCTGAATTGTCAGATAGTAACGCCATTGCTGAGATATTTGAAACCATTAAGTCAACCTTCGGTCGTTTGGACATACTAGTCAACAATGCCGCTACTCAGAACCCAAGTCCCTTCTTGGAAATAAAGGAAAAAGATTGGGATCATGTGATGGCAGTCAACTTAAAGGCCCCATTTCTCTGTGGGCAGTATGCTGGACGGATAATGAGTGAAAATGGTTCTGGAAAGATTATAAATATCAGTTCTGTTCACGCTTACGATGTAAGACGAAACTACGTCCATTACAGTAGTTCGAAAGGGGGACTGGAAACCCTTACCAAGAGCATGGCTCTGGAGCTAGCGGAGCACAATATTCAGGTGAACTCTTTGGTTGTTGGCGCGATTGCTACCGATCTGACACCGGCTGACAGATGTGAAAATTTGATCACTGCTATTCCTGCAGGAAGAGTGGGTAAGGAAACAGAAATAGCTAATATCGTTACGTTTCTAAGTACAGATACATGTGATTATCTCACCGGTACAAGCATAACAATTGACGGTGGTTTGACACTGGGTTTCTGTGCAAGCAGGCCTGATCTATAATTATAGTATTTTTAGATACATATTTGATTTTATTATAATGGAAAGAAGATTTTATTCAATTCTGATATTTATTATTGTTATCAACCTCACCAATGTTTTTGTAGGTTGCTTTCCAATTAATAATTTGGATAAAGATTATTCCAAATTTGTAAACCCTATGGTAGGAACCGATTGGCACGGGCATACTTTTCCCGGGGCAACCCATCCATTTGGGATGGTACAACTTAGCCCGGATACCAGGGTCGACACCTGGGATGGGTGTTCGGGTTATCATTATTCGGATAACTCTATTTTGGGTTTCAGCCATACGCATTTTAGCGGTACCGGTGGTGGTGGTGGTGGAGATATTATGCTAATGCCAACCGTTGGGGAAGTACAATTGGATATGGGGAGTGTTAGCAATACTTTATCCGGTTACCGCTCAAAATTTTCGCATAAGGAAGAGGTGGCTGAACCCGGTTACTATAAAGTGAAATTGCAGGATGACGATATTGTTGCAGAGCTGACCAGTACACCCCGTGTGGGATTTCATAAATATTCATTCCCTTCAACAAAAGAAGCCAATGTTATATTAGATCTTACGCATGGAATTAGTGATAAAGTGGATAGCCTGTACCTTGAAATTGTGAGCAATACAGAAATTTCCGGATTTCGTGAATCTTATGATGGCCTTGGTGGCCCTCATAAAATATTTTTTATAGCTGAATTTTCACAACCCTTTAAAAACTTTGGAATTTCTCAAGAGGGAGAAGATATAAGCCAAACAAAGATATCCGGTTCTAAAGATTTGCAGGCATATTTCCGATTTGACACAGAAAATAACCATTCCGTGATGGTAAAAGTGGCCTTGTCGAGGGTTGGGGTAGATGGTGCCCGCAAAAATATGGAGGCAGAATTACCGGAATGGGATTTTGATACGATTAAAAAGTCTGCCCGCAATGCATGGAACAAAGAATTGGGCAGGATTGAAGTAAAAGGGGGTACAAAAGCACAGAAAAGAACTTTTTATACAGCCCTGTATCACAGTTTTATTCATCCTGATATTGATATGGATGTTGACCGGCAATTTCTCGGTGGAGATAACAAAGTTTATCAGGCAAAAGATTTTGATAATTATACTACTTTTTCTTTATGGGATACCTTTCGGGCTTTACACCCTTTATATACCATTATTCAACAGCAACGTACCAATCAGTTTATCCGGTCATTCTTAGAGATGGATGATAATTTTGGCAATTTGCCAATGATGGAGTTCTCCGGAAATGAACGTTTTGCCATGATTGGATATCATTCGCTTTCTGTAATTGCAGATGCTTACGAAAAAGGAATTCGTGATTATGATGTGAATAAGGCATTTGAGGCTATGAAAAAATTGTCTAATGGCAACAGGGAAGGTAAAAAAGCATATTTAAACCTTGGTTTTATCCCGTATGAAAAAATTAGCCAGTCTGTTTCCCGAACTTTGGAGTATAGTTATGATGATTGGGCAATAACCCGGTTGGCCAGGGATCTGAATGATGCCGATTTCCATTTATACAATCAGCGAGGACAATTTTATCGAAATCTATACGACAAATCAACAGGATTTATGCGTCCGAAATCCGGTGATTATCAATGGTTGGAGCCGTTTGATCCAATGAAGGTATCCAATCATGTGACCGAAGGGAATGCTTACCATTATTCGTTGTTTGTACCACATGATATAGAAGGCTTGATTAAATTGATGGGTGGCGACAATAATTTTGAACAATGGTTAGATGTTTGTTTTACAACAGAAACAGATACAATTAAGATGGATCTGGCTGATGTTACCGGTAGGATTGGTCAATATGCACACGGAAATGAACCTAGTCATCATGTGGCATATCTATACAATTATGTTGGTGCAGCATGGAAAACCCAACAGCGGGTGAGACAGATCATGGATACCTTATATTCTGATAAGCCCGATGGGATTAGTGGCAATGAAGATGCCGGACAGATATCAGCCTGGTATGTTTTAAGCGCTATGGGATTTTATTCTGTTACACCCGGAATGGATTATTATGTAATTGGTTCCCCATTATTTGATGAAGTGACCCTCCATCTGGAAAATGGAAACCAATTCACTATCAAAACAGAAAACAATGGTCCGGGCAAAGCTTATATACAATCTGCCAGTCTAAATGGGAAGCCCTATTCAAAATCAATCTTAATGCATCAGGCTATCATGAAGGGTGGGGAGATCAAGTTTGTAATGGGAGCAACCCCCAATAAAGATTGGGCAGTTAACAAAAAGGATAGGCCATATTCTGAGGGATATAAATCAGCATCCATGCCACGTATTTTATTTGATGATATTTCCTTTTTGAATACTATGGAAATTCGAATAGCTGTAGATGAAGAAAATGTTGAGATACGTTATACCTTGGACGGTACTTTTCCGGAAGAAACCTCACCGGTTTATAAATCCCCCATAAAGCTTAATAAATCAACACAAGTTCGTGCAAGGGCTTTTAAAAAAGGGTTGAACCCAAGTTATGCTAGCAGTATGGATTTTGTAAAACTCAATTTATTACTAGCCATGAATCCTAAGGGATTGCAAGCGGGTTTAAAATATGAATATAAAGAGGGATATGCCATAGAATTTTCTGATACTGAAGAATACCCGGTCCTAAAAACAGGTGTTATCCCACAATTTACAATTAAAGAAGCAGGTGATAAGGAGATCTTTTCATATACCTATGAGGGTTATATCAAGGTGCCAATATCCGGGGTTTATACATTTTATTCAGAATCCAATGATGGTAGCCTGTTATATCTGGATGGTAAATTGGTTGTAGATAATGACTTGCATCATAAAATACAGGAAGGGTCTAGAAAAGTTGCCCTAAAGGCCGGTTGGCATTCCATTAAATTGGGATATTTTCAAATGGGTGGAGGTAAAGCTTTATGTGTTAGTTGGAAAGGACCGGAATTGAATAAACAGGAAATACCGGAAAATGTATTGTTTCATAAAAATAATTAGTCATAGGACGTAATTCTGGTATTGGGATGTTAGCAGTGATTTTAAAAATAAATACTTAAAAAATATTATGAAAAAAATAATTCTTCTACTAACTATTTGGTTATTTCTTATGACTTTAAATACAACTTTAGGTCAAAGCCAAAACGAACCTTTAAGAATAGGAATTGTAGGTCTAACACATGGCCATGTTCATGGGATATTAGACCGTCCGGATAGAGGAGATATAAAGATTGCAGGGATTGTTGAACCAAACCGCGAGTTGGCTCAACGCTATTCTAAACAACACGGATATTCCATGGATATAGTTTTTGAAAGTATGGAAAAAATGATTGCTGCTAGTAACCCCGAAGCGGTTACTGCATTCGGAAGCACTTATGAGCATTTGAAGGTAGTGGAGACGTGTGCTCCTTTAGGAATACACGTAATGGTCGAAAAACCATTGGCAGTTAGTTGGGATCATGCAAAAAAAATGATGTCCTTAGCAAAGAAATACAACATTCATTTGCTGACTAATTACGAGACTACATGGTATGCCACCAATCATAAAACTTATGAAATGGTAAAAAATGGCGACATAGGAGACTTACGAAAAGTAGTAGTGCATGATGGACATAGAGGGCCAATTGAATTAGGCATCAATAAAGAATTTTTAGATTGGCTTATCGATCCTAAATTAAATGGAGCAGGAGCACTTACCGATTTTGGGTGTTATGGAGTTAATCTTATTACCTGGCTAAATCATGGTGAAAAACCTGATGCTGTAATGGCAGTAACTCAAACCATAAAGCCTGATTTATATCTAAAAGTGGATGACGAAGCAACCATTATTTTACAATATCCAAAAATGCAGGGAATTATTCAAGCCTCTTGGAATTGGCCCATTTCAAGAAAAGATATGGAAGTATATGGCCAGACTGGTTACATTTATAGCGACAACCGATCGGATATTCGTTACAGATTAAGTAGGAATGAAGTTGAACAGAAAGAAAAGTTAGAAGTACGCCCTGCCCCATATAACGACCCTTTTTCATTCTTTGCTTCAGTAGTGAGAAATAAAATCACACTATCTCCTTACGATTTATCTTCCTTGGAAAATAATATGATTGTGATGGAAATTTTGGAAGCTGCAAAAAAAAGTGCTAAAACCGGGAAAGCAGTAAAACTAAAAAAGTTAAGATAATGAAAGATTATAAGAGTAAAATCATTTTTTGGTTCAGTTTTGGGCTATTGTTAACAATGCTATCTTGCAGTAAACAGGAAAACAAGAAAAACCCGGCAGATTATGTAGATCCCTTTATAGGTACAAAAGGTGAGGGTAATGTCATTCCCGGTGCACTAAGGCCGCACAGCATGGTTAAATTAAGCCCTGATAATTTAAATTTCCTCCTTAGTGGATATGACTATGACGACAACCACATTGTCGGGTTTAGTCATACACATTTACAGGGTACAGGTGGCGGTGCTTATGGAAATATTTTATTATACCCTATGGCAAGCGATCTCAATAAAATTATTAGTGGTAAATGTTTTTCAGAATTCAATCATGTTAAAGAGTCGGCCAAGCCGGGCTATTACAGCGTAACATTGCTGGATGATAACATAAAAGCCGAACTCACTTCTACAGATCATGCAGGTTTTCACAGATATACATTTCCTGAATCTGAAAAATCTTATATTCTTATCGATGTAGGGCACTCGCTGGATAAACC
>JAOZKQ010000070.1 GCA_029935275.1 Bacteroidales bacterium
GTAAAGGCATAGATCCATCGGCCACTAATAATTGTAGTTCCCGTGATCATAGGGTTGAATCCATTCAGGGATGAAATATCCGGTTGGGAAAAGTTAGTAAGACCTGCTAATTTAAATTCTTCTGCCAGAATAGCGGGGAGTGAGTTTTGTTGTCCCTTAGTAAATAAGGCTCCATCCATAAAGCCGGCAGAGAAGTTATCACCAATACCAACGTAGTTTGTAATATTTGTACTCCCGGAATTATAATTTTTTTCAAGCTCGGGAAATTCATACTCACAACCAGCAAGCAGAAGAAAAACAATCAAAATCCATATATTTATTCTAGAGATCATTTTTTAATTTTTATTTGAGAAATTGAATAAATTCTCAATAGTATAAGATATATAGTAGAATGATCCAACCTGTGCACTGCCAAATGAGGTAGTGTAACTAACGTTAAAGAAATTAGATACACCCATTTTAAATATAGATTCCGGTTTATGAAATCTATAAGAAGCCTGGATATCCCATGTGCTGACAGGTTCAATCCACCCATCACCAAAAGGGCTTTGCCATAAAGTCCTGGATTGCCATCTCCATACTAGATTAAATCCAAGGTTCTTAAACCCCGGATTATTTTCTAATTTGTCCAGTTTGCGATTAGAGATAGAAATATTGAACTTATAATCCGGAGTGTTAAAGCCGGGTATGATGGGGTCATCCTCTGAGCTGGCAAGCTGCGACCATGTAAAATTTCCTGAGATAATTGCTCCAATGGGGCTAATGTATTTTAATCCGGTAGCAAGACCATAAATGGATACCGCTTTTTGTGAATTGGTATAAATATATAATACATCACTTTGAGATGAGTTATTTATTTGGCTGGCTGCACTTAATAGATCTACCTGAGGAGAAGTTCTCGGTTTAACAATTTCAACAAGTCCGATAAAATTGTTATAAAAACTATTGTAAAATGAAGCATCAAAAAAGATTTTGTCAATAAATTTGGTTTTATATCCCAGTTCATATGAAAAAACCTTTTCAGTTTTGAAATCTGTAAGATCATTTTGTCCCACAATATTATCATTAAGTATTTCAAGGTTATTCATGGCAGCCTGGGCTGGGGTCATAGAGTTTTCTTCCCGGTTTATATCATTATAAACGGCTTCATTGAAATCTAGTACACCTTGTGAGTAAAAACCATTTCCTTGAATCTGGTATTCCTCAATATTTCTTCCCAATCCGCCAATTATCCATGATGAGCCAAGGTCTTTCTTAATAAACTGCTCTTTAGCGCTTGGTGTTCTGGTGCCTGTTAATATCGAAGCCCTTAGGAAATGGATTCCATCAAGGACATACAGGGCTGAAATGCGAGGGGTAAAGTTTCCTTCAAAGAACCCACTTTTGTCATATCTGATTGAGGCTGTAAAAGAAAGGTCTTCATTAAGAAAGGCTTTTCTTAACTGCAGATAGGATCCGTATTCATAATATGAAATGTCATTACCGGTAGTATCAGGAAAGGATGTGCCCTGTGATTCAAGATCATAAAACCTGTAGTTTCCCCCAATTTCGATATCCACAAATTGTACCTGGTCAAGGAAATTATATCGTCCATCAATGTTGTAAAGGGATGAATTATTAATTAGTTGTGCACCTTCAGTGAAATCAGGATTATTGATAATCTTTTCTTTTTCTGCATCAAATTCATCAGTTCCGGGGAGTAATCTCCCTGAATCAGCAAATCTTCTGGCGTCTTTGTGACTGCCGGGCTGAAAACCTGCAAAGGAAAATCTTCCACGGAAGGCTTGTTCATAATCACGGAACCATTTTTCATCACTTTTCCAGGAATTATTCATGTGAATTGAAAGGACACCGGTATCATATGATTTTCCGGTGATTTGTTTGGTGCCATATGCCCGGACCATGAACCGGGCACTGATAAATTCCAGTTTGCCTTGAAAAATTTTAAAATCAGCTAAGGAAGTTCTGTTATCCTCAGTGTAAACTGTAGTAGCATTGCCGTAGTTACCTTCTAAAATAGTTGTAATATTATCCGAAAGCCGATAATGAACTGCACCTCCAAATTTCAGACTGGAAACGTTGTTGTCAACAAGGTATTTGTCTCTGTATCCTGTTCGGGCAACAATAATATTTTCATTATGCTTCCCAATGGGTAACTCTGAGATTATTTCATCTCCGTATTTGTTTAATGCATCATGTCCCGGATCATATTCCCAATGGATATTCCCCGGCCTGATGTTAGTAGTGTCATCTGCGTACCAGTCTTTGCCTTTCATATAGGATGCAGTAACTTTTAAAGCCAGCCTGCTTCCAAGTGCCTTTGAAAGCCTGAAGCCCATGTCAACCAGGCCTTTTCCCATAAACTGGAATGGATGATCACTACCGGTCTTGACATCACTAACCCCTGGCTTAACATAAAAACTAAGCCCCTGGAATTTAAAAGGATCCTTACTGTTCATGATCAATAAACCATTTAGTACATTCCCTCCAAATCTTACAGACGAAGGTCCTGGTAAAAATTCAATTGACTCGATATCCAATTCATTTAGTCCGGCAATGTTCCCAATAGAAAAGTTCATGCCTGGTGCCTGATTATCCATGCCATCTACAATTTGAACAAACCGGGTATTAACGGTGGAGTTAAATCCTCGGGCATTTACAGTCATGAATTGCATGCTTTGATTAACCACATCTACACCCTTCAGGTTGGCAATAGCATTATAAAAATTTGGTGACGGAGTTTCTTTTATTCCAAGGGCATCCAGCATTTCTACTGATACGGCTTTCCTCATATTTTTCTCCTCCACTTCTACAACTGGTGCTATGAAAACAATTTCTTCTCCCACATAGGATAAAGGCTTAAATTTAATATTGATTCCGGATGTTGATTTTTTTTTAATTCTTAAATCCTCAGAGTTGAAGCCAATCATAGAGAAATGAATCGTTAACGGAAGTTCGTGGTTGGCTTTGAGATAAAAGTAACCACGCGAATCGGAAACAGTTCCAATCTGCTTGTCTCTAATCACTATGTTTACACCTGAAACAGGTTGTTTTGTTTCTACATTTATAATCCTGCCAGAGACTTCGACCTTCTGTTGGGAAAAGGTGAGTTGTGAAATAAATAAAAGAAGAATACCAAAGAGTATAAATTTCCAGCTCATTATCAAATTAAAAATGAATTTATAAAAGTATAATAAATATTGTACGATTTACTTAAATTGGATAGAATTTCAAAAGTATTTATTCTAATGCAAATCCGGCTTTTGGTGTGTTACTTATTAAACTGTTTTTTTGTGTTTTATGTCCGAATGGTATGCCAGGCGGACGTTCTCCTAAAGGGATACTTTTTGTGAAAACTTCTGACTGACCAGTCGGTACCTTATGTGCTTTTCTTATTCCATAACCCCCCTTTTACTTATTGGGATTACTTGATAATTGTTTTATTGATTCAGGTATTATTAAATAAATTATACCCAAACTGGATTATTCTTTATTTTTTCTAAGAATTATTTTAATTTCGCACCACTTAATACCTTAAATACCGGTTAAGAACAAAATGTTCTAAATGCTTTAAAAATATAAATACATGAAAAAGATTTTATTATTATTACTTGTGGGAAGTTTGTTGATTGTTTTTTCCTGTAAAAATAAAAGAACTGTTGATGTAGGAATGAGAAACAAGATCGATACTCTTAGTTATTGTATTGGAATAGTTTATGGGCAAAATTTGCATGGGGATGGGTTTGATACGATAAATCCATGGGTAATTGCCCGTGCGTTTGATGATCTCCTTGATGAAAAAGAGCTGCTGATAGATAAGGATATGGCAAAAGAAATATTGCTGGAGCAATATTCTATTGTTAAAGAAGCACAATTACTTTTAAAATTTGAAGACATAAAAATAGAGGGACAGAAGTTTTTGGAAGAAAACATGAATAATGAAGGAGTTGTGGTTCTCCCTGGAGGTTTACAGTATAAAGTGATTAAAGAGGGTAAAGGAAAGAGCCCTGGAAAGGAGGATGTAGTTCGGGTTTATTATAAGGGCTCATTTATTAATGGACGGGTATTTGAAGAACATATAACCGGAGATCCCATTATTTTTGGGGTGAACAGGGTTATTAAAGGCTGGTCGGAGGCTTTGCAATTAATGAAACCGGGTTCGAAGTGGAGATTGTTTATTCCATATAATCTGGCATACGGTAGGGAGTACCGGCCCAATAGCGAAATTGTCCCTTTTTCGGCTTTGATCTTTGATCTGGAATTAGTTAGTGTTGAAGGAAGTAATAAGTAAGTTAATGATATTATATAATTTAAATTTATAAGTATGGCTTTTGAAGTAAGTGGTAAACTGATCGAGATATTTGAAACTGTTCAGGCTAGTGCCAGTTTCAAGAAACGTGAGTTTATTGTAGAAAAAACAGAGAATGTTGGGGGAAATGAATTTACAGATTTTATTAAGTTTCAGCTAACACAGGATCGTTGTAACCTGATAGACTCATTTAATGTTAATGACCAGGTAAAAGTTAGTTTTAATATACGTGGTAATCGTTGGGAAAAAGACGGGAAGGTTAGTTTTTTTACAAATCTGGCAGCCTGGAGAATTGAAAAAGAAGCAGGTGGCTCAGGACAGGATATGGATACTTCATTCCCGGATGCTAGTGATATGCCTCCTGCACAGGAAGATGCTCCGGATGATGATCTTCCGTTTTAGTATGGTGTCAATTGTATTTTGATAATTATAGTTGCCCCTTTTTCAAGGATGATTTGACTTTTTGCATGGCTTTAGAAGTCCCCTTTAGTTTGACCGGAAAGTATTCTTCTTAAAATAAGGATCATTATAAATATTTTCTGTCAACTCTTCTTTGCATTTGAACTTTAAACTTTTCAGGTAGTTTGAACTGTTTATATTGAGAAGTGCCGCCATGTCTTTATATGAAATGCCTTTAAAAAACATCCGTAGCACTTTTTGGCATCCTGGCTTTAAATTGTTCAGGTGCTTTTCGAAGAGATCAAAGAGCTCTATCTCATCCGGGTCTTTTATGGTTACAGGCTCATTGTAGTAATGTTCAATAATACCTGTTTTGTTTTTTATTTCTTTTCTTTTTCTTTCAAGGTCTTTCAACCACATGTTTTTACATATAGTAAATAATAATGCACTAAGGTTCTTCTTGATATTCAGTTTATTCTCAGAGGCTTTTTTGCAAATATGGACTATCCCCATTTGAACTATTTCCTGTGCATCATGATTGTTACCACTGTTGGAGTTTATATAGGCTCTAATGCCCGGGTAATTATCAGTGTAAATTGATTCTATAAAATCAGTATTATTAGACCTTATTGCACGGATAATTTCTTCCTGGCTGAAATGTTTCAAAATAGCTTGGTTTAGGTTTTGCTTTAACCAGAAGTTGTTGGCTTTTCTGGTATTGCTTCAAGTTGCTTATACGGCCCTGATTTTAATTTGGTTGTTTATTAATGAAAGAAAAATTGCAGGTGTTTTGTAAATTACTGGATATCAGAAAGGTTGCCCGGGTTGTTTTTAAGTCAGGAAAATTTATAATAATCAGATCAAACCGGCATCAATCATTCTTACAATCTGATCAATATAAAGGTCTTCCTTTGTGGTGCCAAATTCTGCTTTGAGATTAGAACTGAATATTCTGGCAACTGTTTGCCAGAAACCTGCAAAAAAATCCCCTTTAAGTTCTTTTAGCCATTCGTAGGAGGTTGATCCTGTTTCACGATCTATCAAACGAATAAGGATACGACCCTGGGAGAAAGTCATGTGCCTCACATCATCTTCAAACTGCTCCATCATCTCTTTCTGAATCTTCTTGATATATTTCCTTTTTTCTTTATCATCATCAATGGTTTGAAGATTTTCATTTATTTCGTCCAGCTTGATTTTAATATATCTTACATAAGGATAAACTTTTTTCACATTCCTAACCAAGCGGCTATACTTTCTTACCTGTCGCTTATTTTTAAACTTTGGTGTTGCAAATACTTGAACTTCTTTAATTTGTTGTTGCGGTAGAGTGTCTCCGTTTATGGTTACCGGAGATAATATATTCATTTTTTTGAGGGTATCCCTGGGTGTAACCTGAGCCTCAATGAAATAGCCAGTTGTTAAGAATATCAGAAATATTAATAGAACCTTGTACATTTTCAAACAGAATGTTAAAGCTTAAACCTTAGTAAGCTATGCAATTTATATACCATTTATGAAGTAAAATTAGTGAATTCCTATAATAATTCATCCTTTTCTTAAATTTGTAAGAAATTTATAACTATAAATTGAGAGCTAACATTCAACAACTGACTACAGGGAACGCTTATACTTTGCATCATACATTAGCTTACGATGATGTTGCGAATTTTGTTTTTTCAGAAATAAAAAAACGGAATGTAGCAACCTCCATCTTTTTTAGCATAAATTTCATCTTTCTCGTATTCTTAATTTATCAGGCATATTTGCTTATGTTCACAGGTCATACAGGCTGGGTGCTTTTCGGACTTAGTCTGGTGTTGGGTTTCCTTGTGTTACCTGGTTTATTAATACCTGTTCATGAGCTTATTCATGCATTTGCATACCGGATTTTAGGTGCTAAGAAAATTAAGTTTGGTGCCAGCCTTTCCCAATTTATTTTTTATGTAACAGCAGATAAATTTGTTATTGGTTACTATGAATTGATCTTCATTGCCATGTTGCCCTTTTTTATGCTGAGTGGATTCCTGCTTTATTTATTTTTTATTTTTGATGCTTGGATCTCATTTAGCTTTTTATGTGCACTTTTTGCCCATGGAACTATGTGTATTGGTGATTTTGCAATACTGAGTTTCTTTATGGAAAATAAACCTTCAGATTTATTGACTTATGATAATGTGGATGAAAGGAAAGCATATTTTTATAAGCGAAGGAAATAAGTTAATTGAAAAATATTTTCAATTCAATCATCAAATTTTACCTTTGCGAACTAAATATTTATAATTTGAAGAAAAGGCAAAACTTATGAGTTCATTTAAGCAGGTCGTTAAAAATTTCCCCAGGGTTTTCTGGATATCAAATTTCATGGAATTGTTTGAACGTTGGGCATGGTATGGTTTTTATAATGCCTTTGCCTTGTACCTTACTTTGTCAAAAGGTTCTGGTGCACTTGGGTTCACACAGTTGGAAAAAGGAGCCATCATGGGTACAGGTTCGGCTCTTTTATACTTTCTGCCTTTATTTACCGGGGCAATTGCTGACAGGGTAGGATATAAAAAAGTTTTAATCCTTTCCTTTATATCTTATGTGGCAGGTTATTTTATGGTTGGGCATTTTGAGTCCTATACTGCAATCTATTTTTCTTATATTTTCCTTGCTTTTGCCGGTGCATTATTTAAGCCAATTATTTCTGCAATGATTGCAAAAACCACCAACCAGGAATCATCTTCCATAGGATTTGGAATTTTTTATATGATGATCAATATCGGGGGGTTTATTGGCCCCTTAATTTCCGGATTTATTTACAAAACCAGTTGGGATCTTGTTTTTTATATTTCGATGATTACAATTGGTCTCAATTTTATTCTCGTTTTCTTTTTCTTTAAAGAACCAGGAAGGGAGAAGTCAGTTGATACATTCTTTGAAACTATATGGAAGGCATTAAAAAATATTCTAATCACTTTTAAGGACTATAAATATGTATTATTTCTGATTATCATGACTGGTTTTTGGACGGCCTTTAATCAGTTATATTATTCTTTTCCGGTTTTTATCGACGATTGGGTTGATCTCGATAAAATATCTACAATGCTTGGCCTGTCGGCCGGTACTATTACGGCTGTCACCATTACCAGTATGGATGCATTTTTTATTATTGTCCTTCAACTTTGGATATCTTCTGTTGCAATGAAGTATAAGCCTCTGCATGCAATGATGTCAGGAATCCTTATTCTGGCATTTGGTCTTTTTCTGATGTTTATCAGCCAAAATGTCTGGATAGTATTATTTGGCGTTTTAGTATTTGCTGTTGGGGAAATGGCCAGCTCTCCTAAATTTACAGAATATGTTGGCCGGATAGCCCCTTCCGATAAAAAAGCACTTTACATGGGTACTTCTTTTCTTCCTATTGCTGCGGGACACAAATTGGCTGGTTGGCTCTCAGGAGATATTTATGCTAATGTTGCTGAAAAATTCACGCTGTTACAAGAATATGTTGCTGAAAAAGGATTGATTATTCCTTCTGTTTCAGAGGATTTTACCCGTATGGATTATTATAATAAAGCAGGGGAGTTGCTGGGAATGAATCATCGTGAGCTTACTGATATGTTATTTATTCAGTATCATCCTGATAAAATCTGGACTTTATACTCCGGAATTGCTGTTGGTACTGCAGTAGCATTGTTTTTATATGATAAATTCATCCTTAAAAGCAAAAAAGGAGAAACGACAGCTTAACATCTGGAATATTTAGTAAAAAGACATATTTATTCAAAGAGTAATTTTTAGAAGATGCTATAAGGTTTTATGAAATTATGATCATATCACAGATAGTTGCAATATCACGAAATCGCATAATCGGTAAAGATAACCGCTTACCATGGCATATGCCAGATGATCTTGCCTACTTTTTCAGAATGACTCGTGAACGGCATATAATCATTGGGAGGAAGAATTATGAGGCCAATGGGACGGCACTTCCAAACAGGATAAATATTGTGGTTACCCGGAAAAAGGATTATATTGCTCCAGGCTGCATAGTTATAAATAATTTTAATGATGCAATTAACTATGCCAGAGAAAGGGGGGAAGAGGAAGTCTTCATATCCGGTGGTGGTGAAATTTATAAAGCTACCCTGGCTATTAGTGACCGGATATACCTGACCCTGATAGATGCAGAAGTGGAAGGGGATGTTTATTACCCTGAATTGGATATAGGCCAGTGGCAGATAGTCTCAGAAGAAAAGCATAAAGCTGATCTGCACAATAAATATGATTATATCTACTTTGTTTTTGAGAGGGGAAAATAGGTTTTATAAATGGCTTTTTGGACTAACGGATGTCTGTCTATAATATCAGGATATTATCAAATTGCGTTCCATAATATCTTATTATTTTCAATTTAGCTTTCTTACATGGAACGCTAACTTGCTGTTCGTCACCATTCCCGGGGCTTCACCCCGGGCTAATGGTTTCGCCCACTTCGGGGCTGTATTGTCCCTATTAATTTAGACTTCGAAATATACTTATATATTTTAGT
>JAOZKQ010000424.1 GCA_029935275.1 Bacteroidales bacterium
ACCGGTAAAGACAGCTTACTTGAAGTATGGCCTAATCTTGAAGTATTTATACATGGAGGCGTGAAATTCGAGCCCTATCGCAAACAATTTGAAAAACTTATCCCCTCTTCTACAATGAATTATATGGAAACATATAATGCTTCCGAAGGCTTTTTTGGCATTCAGGATGAAGCAGACAAAGATGATATGCTGCTCATGTTGGATTATGGCGTTTTCTATGAATTCATACCGGTAAACCAACTTCATCAGGAAGCTCCACCTGTTTATACAGTGAGTAATGTTTCCAAAGGTATTAACTATGCACTTATAATTACTACCAACAGCGGCTTATGGAGATACCTTATTGGTGATACAATTGAGTTCACACATCTCTTCCCACATAAGATCAAAATTACAGGAAGAACAAAACATTTTATGAATGCTTTTGGTGAAGAAATCATTATTGATAATGCAGAGAAGGCCCTTTCTATTGCTTGTTCAAAAACGGGTGCCCTTATCCACGAATATACCGCAGCACCTGTTTATATGGGAACTCACAAAAAAGGCTCCCATGAATGGGTAATAGAATTTGATAAGGAACCGGAAAACCTTGATTACTTTACCAACGTACTGGATCATGCCCTAATGTCAGTAAATTCTGATTATGAAGCTAAAAGATACAAGAGTATAACAGTTGTTAAACCAATAGTGAGGAAAGTGAAAAAAGGTACATTTTATAAGTGGTTTAATGCTAAAGGTAAGTTGGGTGGACAAAATAAAATCCCCAGACTCTCAAATGACAGAAGGTATGTTAAAGAAGTAATTAAGATTGATAAAAATATTTCTAAATAAATTTTTATTATCCTTATTTTTGAATGATACCTGTGACAAGTTAAAAGTTGGAACTCCGAAATGATATAGCCTTTATTACATTGTACTTACTAAGTTCTCAATGAAAACAGAATGACTGGCTTGACATGAAGATTCAATCAATTATATATTTTTTTAGAGAGAAGCACTAAAAAAGGCATGCCCTTAGAAAAATTATTTGTACTTTTATTTAATTTGAAAATTAAAATTAATTAATCATGCATATAGCCATCGCCGGGAATATTGGTTCAGGCAAAACTACCTTAACGAGAATGCTTTCCAAGCATTATGGATGGATTCCCCATTATGAAGATGTTGATGACAACCCCTATTTAAACGACTTTTATGAAGACATGCAACGATGGTCTTTTAACCTGCAGGTATATTTTCTTAACAGCAGATTCAATCAAATGATTGAAATTCAAAATTCAGGGGATACTATTATTCAGGATCGAACCATTTTTGAGGATGCATATATTTTTGCTCCAAATTTGCATTCAATGGGATTGATGTCCACCAGGGATTTTGAAAATTATTTTACACTTTTTAACCTTATTAATTCTTTGATTAAGCCACCCGATCTGATTTTATATTTAAGAGCCTCTGTCCCAACGCTGGTAAACCAGATCCAAAACCGAGGCAGGAAATATGAAGATAACATACGGCTGGATTATCTTAAAAGGCTAAACGAACGCTATGAAGCATGGGTAGAATCTTATAACAATGGCAAAATGTTAATCATAGAGGCAGACCACTATGATTTCCTAAGCAATCCTGATCATTTACGCGAGGTAATTGATAAAATAGACGCTAATTTATACGGATTGTTTTAGGGGTATTATTATTGGAATATACCTGATGGCAGTAAAAACACTATCTACTGATTTATCATTTCCCTGACCTCATTCCAACGTTGATCATCCATTTTAGAACCAATAACTTCAATTACTTTCCCGGAGAGAATGGATCCAATTTTGCCACACTCATCTAAAGGTAATTTATGTATCAGTCCATATATAAAGCCTGAGGCATAGAGATCTCCTGCTCCGGTAGTATCTACACTATGTACATCAATAACTCCTACTCTGAAGGTATTTTCTCCTTGCTTTACGAGAGAACCTCCCTTCCCGATTTTCACAATGGCTATTTCACACATGCCGGCAATTTCATTCAAGGCATCTTCAGGCTCTTTTCCTGTAAGTGCTTTTGCTTCATCCTCATTAGCAAATACAATATCAACATGTTCTGATATAATTTTCTTAAGAAAATCAATATTCTCTTCTACGATATTATAACTTGCCATATCAATAGAAGTTTTTACCTCATTTTTATGTGCCAGTATCAATGCTTTCTCAATCAATTGATGATTAGGAACCAGATATCCCTCAAAATGCAAATATGCATATCCCCTGAACTGCTCTTCCTTGAGCATTGTAGCATCCAGTTCAAGTGCAGCTCCAAGATAGGTTGCAAAAGTTCTTTCAGAGTCAGGAGTAATTAAGGCAGTAGCAATACCTGTCCCTGTTTCGCGATAGTTCAGATAAGTTTTTGTGTTGTGCTCTTCAAGGCCTGACTGAAAGTATTCACCATACTTGTCCTTACAAATAGCCCCGATATAGCCAGTTGGTATCCCCAGGCGTGACAGTCCATTAATTGTATTTGCTGCTGAACCACCTGAGCTAATGCTTATATCCATCCCTTTAGCCTGATTCATAATTTTATGAGCGGTTTCAGGCCCGGTCAGTTGCATACTTCCTTTAGGCAATGAAAATTCTTCCAATAACTTATCATCCTCCAATCGGATTAAAATATCAACAAGTGCATTCCCTAATCCCAGTACTTTTTGCATAAAAATGAAATTAATTGTTAAAATTATTGCAAATATATTGTTTAATTAAGGAAAACAGTTTATTTTTGCCACTCGAATTTTAAAATATCTTCCTCAGTAGCTCA
>JAOZKQ010000425.1 GCA_029935275.1 Bacteroidales bacterium
TGAAAAATATTTATGACTTGCATCTTATTCATTATCCTTGTTTCTTGAAAGAAAGGAATTATTAGAGGTCCCCTTTAATATCCTGTTAGTAAAAAGTCATTAATTCATATCTTTTCATTCACCTGCTTCATTATCTTTGCATGAAATATAACGAACAGGCTTATCTAAATTGCAAATTTGGCTACAGATTAATGAAAAAACGGGTACAGGATTTTACAATCATAGATAACAGGCAGGTCAATACCGAGTATTATGTGCTTGAACTGCAATCAGATATTGCATTAGCTGATTTAAAAGCCGGACAGTTTGCTGAACTTAGGGTTGACGGTACTTCAGAAGTTCTGCTCAGGCGCCCGATTTCTTTTTATGATGTGGATTATAAAAAGCAAACTATCTCCCTGCTTATTCAGGAAGTTGGTAAGGGAACACGGCAGCTGGCAAAAGCTAAACCCGGGGATAAACTGAATATGATTTATCCTCTGGGCAATTCCTTTAGCTTTGATGGAATTAAAAAAGCGCTTTTAATTGGTGGAGGGGTAGGTGTAGCCCCCCTGTTATTGCTTGGTAAGATTTTAAAATATAATGATATAGAACCTACATTCCTGCTGGGTTTCAGAAATAAAGATTACCTGGTTGATATTCTTTCATTTGAAAAGTACGGGAATGTTTTATTAACAACTGACGATGGGTCCATTGGTGAAAAAGGGACCGTACTGGATCATTCAATGGTTGAATCCGGACTTTCCGGTTTTGATAAAATTTATACATGTGGTCCGCAGGTAATGATGAAAGCCGTGGCTAAACTGGCAGAAGAGAAAGGGATAGATTGTGAGGCCTCCCTGGAAAACACTATGGCATGTGGATTTGGTGCGTGTTTGTGTTGTGTGCAGCAAACTATTCATGGTAACCTTCGCGTTTGTGTGGAAGGACCTGTTTTTGATACAAATGAAATCATATGGTAAATCTTGCTGTACAAATAGGTGACCTAAAATTTAAAAATCCTGTATCTACTGCTTCAGGTTGTTTTGGATATGGTTATGAATATTCTGATTTTATGGATGTGAATCGCCTGGGTGCCATTTTTGTTAAAGGGACTACAGGAAGTAACAGGGATGGAAATCCTTATCCCAGAATGGCAGAAACACCGGCTGGTATGCTCAATTCTGTTGGATTACAAAATAAGGGGGTTGATCATTTTATTTCTGAGATATATCCCATAATAAAAGATTATGACAGTCATATTATAGTAAATGTTTCCGGATCGACCATTGAAGAATACGTTGAAGTTTCAGAAAAGCTTAACGAACTGGACAAAATTCCTGCAATTGAACTCAATATTTCCTGCCCGAATGTAAAAGAGGGAGGAATGGTGTTTGGAACCCATTGTCCCTCTGCAATTGAAGTTACCCGTTCGGTTAGAAAAGCTTTTACAAAAACACTGATCGTAAAACTCTCCCCAAATGTTACATCTATACATGAATTTGCAATGGCAGTGGAAGGGGCAGGGGCAGATTCTATTTCACTGATTAATACACTTCTGGGTATTGCTATCAATTCAAAGACCAGAAAACCTGTCCTGTCAACTGTTACCGGAGGCTTATCAGGTCCTGCTATTAAACCTGTAGCTTTAAGGATGGTCTGGCAGGCATATCATGCTGTGAAAATTCCAATTATTGGCCTGGGAGGAATCATGAATGCAACTGATGCTATTGAATTTATGCTTGCAGGGGCCAGGGCAATCCAGATAGGTACGGCTAATTTCATTGACCCGGCGGTAAGCATCAAGGTACTTGAGGGGATAGAAGGCTATTGTAGAGAAAATGGTTTTTCGGATGTAAATGACCTTGTGGGGGCGCTGGAAACTTAAATTTTCACAGGTAATATCAAAAATAAAACCTAAAACCTAACTGTGCTTTAAAAAGCATCGGGTTTTTTTCAATACTGCTGCTAACTTGTACCCTGTTGTAAACAAATTGAAAACCAAGTTCAAAATCGGATGACCCCGTATAAGCAATTTTAAAAGAATATATGTTGGTATAAATAAATTTAAGATAGGTAGATTCAGGATTGGAAGTGATTGCATATCCAAGCCCAAAACCAACAGGTATCTGATGACGGGGCATTAAGTCCATATCACCCACCAAACTGAAGGAGGAAAAAATATCATTTGTGCCCCGGTTAAATGACTCACCATAAGAAACATCTGTGCTGAATTGCAAACCAAAAACCTCATTAAATGCATAGGCTCCCTGTGCACCTATTCCAACATTAAGTACGGGAACGTATTTTACAACCTGAGGATTTGGAACACCGTCAATTACATCATTAACATAACCGATAAGGTTGATGAAGTTCCCACCAAGATTTTTGACAAACAAATTTCCCGTCATTTGGAATTTTTGCTTCTTAAGCACGCGAAATAACCACCCAACATTACCTCCGCTAAAAGTATTTACCCCATCCACCAAAATCGTTGATAAACTGGTACCCAACCTTCCACCAATATTTATAGTTGCATAAAGGGCAAGCCAGTCGTTAAATTTTTGTTGATAGTTTATCTGGATATCCACAAAAGCTACCTTTCCGCTAAAAGCAAGAATTTCATTATCACCGATCATGATACCCGGTAATTGTATTTCTCCTGTACTTCCCAGGCTCATGGTTGCATCCAGGTATGTTTTTATAAACGCACTTTTAGTTATATTGAAAGTGCTAAAAGAATGTCCGTTAAGCATGGGCTTCTTCAAAACAATTTTTGAAGTATCATTTTGGGCAAAAACGAAACCAAATCCTGCAAGAA
>JAOZKQ010000426.1 GCA_029935275.1 Bacteroidales bacterium
GATTAGAAAGGGTAGCAATCTGGGCAGCCTCTACCATTGGTTCAATAAGATGTCCATAAAGTTGTATCCCTATAGGTCTCTCATAATCAAAAATATCCAGTTTTTTAATGCTTTTCCTCCCGTTACGAATCAAGCCATCTGATGAAATGAACTCGGTATAAACAAAGTCCGCACCAAATTGTTTGCAGACAAACCGAAATGACGGATCGGTAACATCTTCCATTGGTGCAAGAAAAAGTGGCTTATCCCTTAATTCTGTTTGTCCTATCTTTACCAAATTATTATTTTAGATGAAAATTAATAAAATATGCAAAAAGGCTTTTTAAATTCATTGAGCCCCGGTGCAAAAATAGTTTTTTCTATCATATTTGCATTGTTTTCCATGTTTGTTGTGAGCCTTCTGGGTATCCTTCCGGCCGGAATTCTTTTTGAAATGAGCATTGATGAGATTTTACAGAACCTCAGAGAGGATAAATTATATAATATTTCATTGTTGAAATATTTTCAGATATTGCAATCAATCGGATTGTTTATTCTTCCGGCATTATTTCTGGGCCGGATGTTTTTTGAGAAAAATTTTCCCGTATCAACAATGAAAAGCAAAAATGGACTAAGTATTTATTTCTGGGTTGCTGCTCTGATTTTCTTTGGGTTCCCTTTGATCAATTTTTTGGGAGAATGGAACTCCGGCTTGAGGCTACCGGAATTTATGGCAGGGATTGAAACTAAAATCAGGAGTATGGAAGAAACTGCTGAATTATTGACAAAAATGTTTTTGGACACACATACAATTTCCGGCCTGATTGTGAATTTAATTATGATAGCGGTCTTGCCAGCTATTGGGGAAGAACTCTTTTTCAGGGGAGTGATACAAAGAATTTTTATTGAATGGACTAATAAAGCCTGGCTGGGTATATTGTTGGGAGCTTTACTCTTTAGTTTTATGCATTTCCAGTTTTATGGCTTTATTCCCAGATTTTACCTTGGTGTCATTTTTGGCTTTATTTATTTTTGGACGGGTTCAATTTGGATTTCCATTTTTGCACATTTTCTTAATAATGCATTTTTTGTTGTGATTTATTTTTTTCATGGTAGTGAAAAGGCAGGAACCGGTATTGAAATTATTGAAGAACCAGGTGGGCTAATAATGATTTTAGTTGGAATTATTGTTACATCCCTTGCTTTTCGGGAGATTTATTCTAAGAATAAAATTGCCGAAAATATTTCAGATGATATTTCAGTTTGAAGTTGGCTGAGATTGGCCTATACCACTTTGTTCTGCTTGTGAGAAATGAATTCTCAGAAGCTCGTTCTTTCTGAATACATATACCAGGCCATATTTTGTTGCTTCCTCTCTTTTCATATTTTCAGGGAGATCTTTAAAATGATCTTCAACTTCATTCCAGATCTGTACTATGATATCATCTGCGTCATTTCTTAGGGAAGAAAGCTTTTCCAGTGCCAGTTTATTTCTTTTTTGAAGTGTTTTTTGAAAGTCGTAAGCTTCAAGATACTGCTCATAGCGTACTTTAACAACTGCCATTGTTGGGTTGGTAATTGCTGTTTTTGCCCTTCTTAATCTTTCTGATTCCCCCTTTATAACATTAGCTCCAATCAGCAAAATCTCTTTTTCTGTATTTAATGAAGGAACAGATCTTAAATCATTATTTAAACCAAAAAAGCTCCTGGTATCTTCAGATAATTCTCCACGTACAATGGCCATATTCATAACCTGGATAAAATGAGAAAGGTAGAGTTTAACTTTTTTAAGAGATTCTTTATAACTAATATTATTTCTGACCTGAATTTCATAGGTCTGTCTTTGATTGGACAGGGCTTGCTCAAAGTAGCTGATGAAGGATTGAAGTTTTAATAAACTCCGTTGAGTGAAAGCAAGTTTGAAGGGGGGCATTTCTTTTCCTAATGACATGGCAGTTCTGAGTGCCTTTATTCTGGCGGCATCAGTATTTGGTAATCGGCGATAGGGCATACTGTAATTGTTAATTAGATGTTGATAAAGCATCTTCGATGTGCGAAGATAATATATTAATGTTAGTAATCATGCCCGTTCGCAAAAAATATTATTTATTTTCGAAATTTTTAACATCCTTAAAGAAAAGGAATGTTTTTACTGTGTTTCAGTATAAAATTAGGCTTTGAATTTCCAATAATTGATCGTAATTTTAAAAAATATCAAAATGGATTATTCATTTAAAGAAATAAATTATGTTTTCTAAAGAAGTTTATTCAAAAAGAAGAAAAGCTTTAGCCGGGAAATTAACTTCCGGACTTGCTTTATTTACAGGTAATACTGAGGCTAGTTTTAATTATCCGGCAAATACTTATGGTTTTAGGCAGGATAGCGATTTTCTTTATTTTTTTGGTATTGATCATCCTGATCTGGCTGGCGTAATTGATATAGATTCCGGTGAAGAATTCATTTTTGGAAATGATGTTGATATGGATGATATTATCTGGATGGGGAATCAACCTTCTATAAAGGATACTGCTGCAAAAGTTGGAGTAAAAAATACATTTCCTTTTGGAAAATTGGCCGATTTTGTTGGAGAAGCGTTAAAACAAAATAGAAAAGTGCATTATCTGCCTCCTTATCGTGGAAAAAATATCATTTTGTTAGGAGAACTGACAAATCAAATACCCTCTGAAGCTAAGAATAATTTTTCAAAGGAATTGATCCAGGTAGTGGTAAGCATGAGGCTGATAAAAGAAGCAGTTGAAGTTGAAGAGATTGAAAAGGCCATGGAAATTGCTTACCATATGCATACAACTGCTATGAA
>JAOZKQ010000071.1 GCA_029935275.1 Bacteroidales bacterium
GACCGAAGACAGGTGTCCTGTGATGGCGCGAGTTAATAATCTGTATCATTTATATAGCATCCCTTATGGCAAAATAACCAGAATTTCCACCGTGTTAGACTCAATTATTATACCTCTAATTTACATTTTATCAATAAGTTCAGAAGATTGGTTATTATAAAAGGTAAAATAAATCCCAAAATTTTTATAACCTTTTTTTGTATTTTACATATAATTAAATGAAAATATAACACTTAAAATAATTAACATTTAATTTATTTTGTATGAAAAAGATTACATTTTTAATGACAATTTTTACCACAATGATTTTCACAAGTTGTGAAAAAGAAAAAGCACCAATGCAACTATCTGAATTTTTTATTGGAGAATGGGTTAACGATGATTTGGAAGAACTAGGTGATGATGGTCTGCTGTATGCCACATTCACCAAAAACGGATATACATTGAGATTTATCGTAAATGGAACGCCAGTTGTAATACCGGAGGCTCACTATTTAGTTGATAATGAATTGAATCAACTCACTATTGATGAACCTGATTTTGGATCAGCATTAAAATCATTAAGTCTCGTATTAGGCGATGACCCAAGTCAAAATAAATTTAATGTAGAATGGACAGAAGGTAACAATACTACAATGCTTTGGAAAGATTTAGTGGAAAATGACTATTGGTTAAAATGGACAAGAGTTACGGATTAAACTAAAAAAGATTACACAGGAGCTACTATGCTACCTGATATAACAGAGGTATATGGTACCATAATAATAGACTAAATCTAGCTGCTGAAGTTATTTCAGTAATGATACGGATTTTCCCAGAGGGATCATAATGTGACAAGTCCGCGCCAGCGGTGGATAACAGTTTCTATTGCCAAACGTTCCCATGTCCACGGACGATGGGAAGTTTTACTTCAACAAAGGAGGGGAATTGATACGTATATGATTAGGCAAATGTACCCTTCGACATGCTCAGGGTACCAGGGCCAAATGAGAATAAATGTTTCCTAATTTGTCTTAGAAGCTCTGAAAGAGCGTAATATATCAGCCCGGGGTGAAACCCCGGGTAAGGATGTAAAAATGTAAAACCGGCGCAATGAGATGGCAGGTAGAAGAATAAAGCTAAGCAGCGCCGAAATATATATTGTCGTCTTTTTTGGTACCACGCGAAAGGATTCGCGCATCGGCAGTTTCTATTTCCAAACGTTCCCATGTCCGGGGACGATGGGAAGTTTTGCTTTAAAGTCAGTGTAGCAGGTAATTATAACAATCCCGGCGCAATGAGATGCAAGGCAAAAGAATTAATAGTTATGTAGCACCGGAACAAAATAGTATCATCTTTTTATTTTTATGGTACCCACGCGAAAAAATTCGCGCAATACCGAGAGGGCTGATATAGATACAACATGCGCAATCTGTACCGATAGTCACTAACTGATAAAGTAGGTTATTACTCTATAACAAACCAATTATACCAGTTTGGCTTTACCTCCACTTCAATCTCAATCTCATATTCGCGGTTGAGTTGGTAAGATATTGATTGGTTTCCCTGCTCCCGAATATTGGCAGTTTCTGTAATTCCTGTATAATAGAGTGGTACTTTAATTTTCTTTTTTATGACATTATCAGTTGGATTGAAAACAAGTAAAAATCCCTTTTCCTTTAATTCCGGGTTTACATGCATCATATAATCCAGATCTCTTCCATCTGCTCTTCTTATGTGAATAATATCACTTTCCAGAATAGCCCTGTATTTTTTAAACCATTTAACCACACCTTGTACCATTTTTTTTGTTTCATCAGTATCGTAAAGCCTTTTTCCACGAAGGACAGATTGCAGGCCCATACCAAGATTACTAACCAGCATCATTTCATAATGGTCGAGATGCTCATTTAATGGCTCAATGGTAGCAGCAGCTCCACCACCATGGTATTGTAGCAAAGGAACAAATGACCAGCTCATTCCAGGTGTTTTTTCCCAAGTCCCGTCAAAAATATTCTGACGGGTATGCACCAATTGCTCCCTACGAGGTAATGACCAATTGTTTTCCCGATAACCAACAGCAGTTTGGTTCCCACCTGTAAGAAAATAATGATCGGGTAAACGCAAATGGATACCTTCGGATTTACACCATTTATAAAAGTCGGTGGTAATTTCCCATTGTTTATATTGGGAGTCGGCTAAACCATTATGTCCCGGATGGGTAGTTGAAGCACAAACATCTCCGGGATATGGACCATCCTGAGTAAAGGTTTTAAAGCCTGTTTCGTTGAAAAACTGAATCAATTTTCCAAAATATTCCAGCCCCCACTCACTTCCGGCACATGGAGCATTCCCAAACCTGGCGAACCCTCCACGTTTACCTGTCTGGGGATTTATTACATCATCCTTTTCGCTTACCCTTCTGGAAGAGAATAAGGAATATCCTCCTAGTTTAATTCCTAATCTATCAGCATAAACAGCATAATCTTTAAACTTCGCCAGGTTACCAGCTTTGTTATTTTCCATGTTCAAACGGCTTCCAAAAGAAAAATTAAGCATCTCATAACCAACCTCATTACATTGGTGCAAAGCATTTTTTACTTCTTCTGGTTTTGAACTGGTAAGGTGGAACATCATTGGGTTTTCAGTAATCCAGGGAGCAATGGTACGTTTCATTTTGCGAATGTGAAGACTTCTTCTTTCTTCCTCCCTTGAATCAATGGGTAAAATGAATCCTCTTATTGACTCCATCTCTTCTTTGGGTTTCACAACTACATGGTATTCATGCTCAGGATATATTTGCACAGTATTAAGAATATCCTGATTCCAGGAAATTTGCGTAATATAATCCTGGTCAGTTCCCCAATGAACGGACGAACTGCTTGCTATTTCACCATTCTGATTCCCAAATGCATAATCGGTTTCAAGATAAACATTTGGTTTTTTTCTAAACTCAGGATGACCCTTGTAACCTCCTGATGGCTTGTAATCAGCAAATTTTAAATATTCAGAAACGATATTATTGACTATGATTTCTTCGGAAGAATTATTTTGGATAGTTACCCATTTTGAAAGAACGGGTACACCATCATACAATTCATAGTTTACCGAAATTGTAATGTCGTTTAAAATGTTTAATTGCCTTTTAAGTTCCTCAACTTTTTCTTCTTTAACAGTACTATAAACAGCAAACTCCTGTACTTTTAACCTTACTATTTTACCAATTACATCATTGTCTTTCCCATCGGCGTGTTTACCAAGTTTGCCAACTCTTGCAGCAATAGGCGATGAATTATTTTCCAGGCTTACAGTATGAAGTGTTTTCCATTTTTCCCCAACAGGGGCAGCCTCGCAATAGACATCATTGCCTTTAATCCTGAATCGTAATTTCCAGGGTTTATTAAATGTTACATCCTGTTTAAATCCTGCTCTGGTATTTTCATTTTTGCCATCATAAACCAAAAACTTAAAAGGAGTTGTATTTGCTCCCTCTTCGGTTCCGGTCCTCATATTGAACTTAATGATTTGATTCTTCCAAACTAAGGCTAATCCGGCACCCCACGAGCTACTTTCATCAGTCCCGGGATCAATAATGGCTTCAACAATACCAACATTTTCAGGCAACTTGTATTCGGCATAAACGGCAGTGTTTTTTGGTGTGTAAATTTCACCTGGTTTCCCCTCATTAATAAAGGAACTTCGTGGGTGGCTATTGCTTATTTTGATGATCCTTTCTCTGTTGAGCGAAGTATAATCATCATAAACTAATCGTTCGCGTCCTGTTTCACTATTTGATGATAGTTTTAGTAAAGCATCAACAGGAATGTCATTCATTGCATAATCCATCTGTAAACGAACACCCTTAGGCGGCCAATTGGTATTTGATGCAGGCCTGATTTGTTTCCAATCGAATCTTTTTTCGGGCTTGCCAATGCTGAAGTTTTTCAACGAAAATGCAAAAGGCGAAGCTTTTAAGCTGTCAATCCAGTCGGTATATAAAAAAGCCAGGTTGGCTTGTCCTTTCAATCCACCTACCTCTACATTGAAATTATTTATTTGAACAGTAGCTTCAGGAGTAACCGCCCGAATCAATTCCTCCTGATCGGATAATATTTTAAAACTTGTGGTTGCCGCATTGGGCGAGATTCTGAAAGTGCGCGAAATAATACCGTTGGAAAGGACAATATCTTTTCCATCCTTACTTCTGAATACTCCCGATTTGGTTTCAACTTTATGAACTAACCAGTCATTCTTTATCCCATTGGTATAAGCACCTTCAACAACAGGTAAAGCATTGACCCTGTTTTTTACTTCTTGCCCAACTGCTGTATAAAAACAAGTTACTAAAAATGCCAGGATAAATAATATTTTATTCTTCATGATTTGCTTTTAATGAATAATACAAATTCAAAAATAATTAAGCCCTGTTATACCAATTGTTCTTCAAAATGCCGCATAGCAAATTTTGAAGTTTACAATGGTTAATGCCGATACTACAACAAACGAGTAGACTGAGCGAAGTGACAGTATTCGACATTTGGTTGTTAAATCGGTATTACAACGCTCCTTTCATCTCAAAAACGGTGGCGTATTTGTTTGTCCTTTTTGCCGGCACATTCAATATAAGTTTATCATTATTTTGCTTAAAATCAATTTTTTCATTACTACCTAACATCTTAATCGAACTAATTTTATTTGGTGTATATTCTGATTTTAATCCTAATGATGGCAATTCAATAGCTCCTTCTTCCGGGTTCATCACAAAAACGAACAACCTGTCACCATTGGTAGTAAACCTCACTTCATTGTGCCCGTATGGCGGTGCTTTTATACCCCTTTCGTTAAATTGTTCTTTTTTCTTTTGTTGTTCCTGAGCCTTAAGATTAGTTTCACTTAAATATGTCTCCTTAGAACTTAAGCTTGAGTTTAGGTTATCACCAAATATCTTCCAGGGCTTACTGGCATAAATTGCTTCTGAATTAGTATTAACCCAGTTACCAATATCATCAAGTATCTTCTTTTGAGCAGGGGGAATTGTTCCATCAGGTAAAAGCTCCACGTTTAATAGTAAATTGCCGTTTTTGCTCATATAGTCGCAAAGTAGTTCGATAATTGTCCTTGCATTTTGTTTATATTCCGAACCAATATCTTCTTTATAGAACCATGTTCGTAAAGTTGTTATTCCTTGCCATGGCTGTTTTAAAATCTCATTTGCACCTCCACGCTCAATATCTTTAACAACTGCCTTTTCATTCCCCATTTTACCAATCACTACCTTTGTAAATACACCATGTTGTTGGTAATCTCTGTTAATAAAATATTGACATAACTCTTTTCCATATTCTTCATAAGGAAACCCATAGCCGTCAAACCAAATCATATCAACATCATATTTGGTAACCAACTCCTCATGTCGCAACAACCAGTTTTGTTTTACTCCTTCAATCCATTCAGGTGTTCTTTTTTCCGGTGGTAGCCCATACAGGTCTGCCGGATCTAATCCTTCCCACCATTTACCTATACCGTCCTCTTTTGTCATGTGCCCGTCGTAAGGTACCCCTTTCATCGGACCTGAGATGTCAGCACCAAAGGCAGAAAGCCACCAACTCAGATAACGGTCATCATGAGAGCTGACACCAAATGGAATACCGTATTTTTTAGACGATTTTTCAAATTCACCGATAATATCACGCTTAGGACCAATATTAACTGAATTCCATGGATGATAGCTTGAATTAAAGTTATCAAAATGGTCGTGATGATTTGCTAGGGCTACAAAATATTTTGCTCCAAGACTTTTAAAATACTGTAAAAGTGCATCGGTATCCAGATTTTCAGCCTTCCAATCATTGATAACATCTTTGTATCCTATTTCGGATGGATGACCATAGGTTTTGTTATGATATGAATAGGCATTTTTACCCCACAGCTGTTTTCCCACATCTTCCATGTACATATGACGGGCATACCAACCGCCACCTTCTTTAGGTTGTGTTTGTGCACCCCAATGCACCCAAATACCAAATCGGGCTTCTGTGTACCATTTCGGAAATTCATATTGCTCTCCTAGCTCTTCCCATGTAAGTTCTTTCTCTTGCGAATAACAAGTTATACTTGTTGTTATTGCAAATAACAGAAATAAAATGTGTTTCACACGTATATAATTTAGTTTAATAACTAATAATCAATCGATTATAAATCTCATTGTTGTCCTGCCGGACGGGCTTTCATTTTTGTTTTGACATCCCGCTGTGCGGGACAGACGCCAACGAAACAAAAAAGTCAAGACAGGGTATCCCCCCTGGTATTAAGGAAACAAAATAACCCCTGCGCAATGAAATATCAGGCCGAAAGATTAGCTATTTCCAAACGTTCCCATGTCCGGGGACGATGGGAAGTTTTACTTTAAAAATGGAATTTAATGCAACACCAAAACCTGTTTATCATTTAAGAGTATATCCCGTAATTTAGCATAATCCACCTCCTGTACCGCAATATCGCCATCAATGGCAAGGGATGCTGCTGTTGCAGCGGATTGACCCAGAACCATAAAAACCGGCTCCATCCGGATAGAACCATAAGCAATATGTGAGGATGAAAGGCAAACCGGAACCAAAAGATTGGTAGCTTCCTTAGCTTTTGGTACGATGCATCTATAACTTATATGGTAGGGACCCCCTGGATTAATTTCAATATCCCCTTCATTCTGTACATTACCATGTTCATCTACATAACGCTGCGTATTATGGGAATCCATATTGTATGAACCCATACCAACAGAACCAGGTGTTGGCTCAATACCACGTAAATGCAATTCGGTCATAACAAAATCACTTAGCATTCGCCTTGCCTCACGTACATAAATCTGATGAGGCCAATTACCATTATCAATAAATTCATCTTTTGATAAGCCCCATTTGTTAATTTCAACATGCACTTCTTCCGGAACCCGTGGATCATTTGCCAGAAACCAAAGCCATCCTTTCTGATAATCTTCATGTTGTCTGATAATTTCCTGTCTTTCCTCATATGAACCCTCTGGATAGGCATAATTCATTCCTATATAATCCGATGAAAAACCACCATAGTTGTTAACATCAGTTTTCCAATTAGGAGCCGGATCAAATTTATTAAATATCGTACGCCATCCTTTTTCAAAGTACCTGACCAATAACTCATATTGCTGGGGATCATAATTATGCGGCTTTTGAAAAGGGATACTGTTCTCCGGGACAGTGGTAAGGCACATCCTGAAATTATAAGCCTGAATACGATGATCGCCTTCTCCATCTTTTCCCGGGTTCCCATTATGTACCAAG
This sequence comes from Bacteroidales bacterium, assembly GCA_029935275.1. GTDB lineage: Bacteria > Bacteroidota > Bacteroidia > Bacteroidales > VadinHA17 > JANTGF01. The sequence continues at coordinate 7,299 of JAOZKQ010000071.1, forward strand.
GGAACCAGTCCACTTAAGGAATCGCCCGGAACTACATAAGGACTTACCGGAAACTCAAACTGGTGATAAATTGTACGTTCTTTTTGTACCCCATTGAGTGTTTCATTGTATAGGCTGTTGGCCTCACGACCGGTAGTATAACTAACTCCAGATGTAGCCATCAAATCCCCTTCATATGTAGCATCAATAAACACCCGGCCTTTATATGTTTCCCCGTTAAGCATGGTAATTGAGAGGATCCGTCTGGCATCCTTTATCACACCATTATCCCTGTCAAGCCACTGATCCCGTTTAACAGGGATTCCCGCTTCAGCAATCATTTTTTCAAATGTTTGCTCTGCAACATGTGGCTCAAAAACCCACATTGCATCATCTTCCTTTCTGTAATGGGAATATTCCTCAGGTTTCTGATAAATCCATGCTTCAGGTTTATCATAATAATTCTTAAGCCTCTGGTAAAATTCACGTGATATTCCACCAACTGTCTCTTTAAGGCCGGAATCGGTCCAACCCAAACCACCGGAGGTCATACCTCCCAGGTGTTTATCCGGACAAACCAGGATAACCGATTTACCCATCCGTTTAGCCTGTATAGCTGCAACAACAGCTGCAGATGTTCCTCCATAGACTACCACATCATAATTTTGGTTAACACTTTTTGACTGAAAATTACAGCCAGAGATAGAAAACATCACTCCGATTAGAAAAAAATAGATTGTTCGCATAGCTTTAATTAATTATTGGTTTCAAATCTAATCAATAAGAATACAATATAGAACCAATTTCTTAATAATTCCTTATCTTTGAAATATTCCTATAATTTCTAATAAAAAATCGACACAAAATGTTCAAAACAATACTTTTAACAGGTTTTATTTTAGCAGGTTTCTATGCCTGTAACTCTTCAAAGTTAAATAAAGCAGAGATTGCGATGGATGATTTTTCCGGGGCAATCTGGATTACAGACACGATGCCACTTCCACAGCTGGATTCCCTTTTCTATCTGGACAATCCGGCACCCATATTTCGTAAAGAATTTAATGTAAAAAAGGATATTAAATCAGCCAAATTGTTTATTACTGCTGCAGGTTATTACCAGGCTGCCATAAATGGAGAAAAAGCAGGCAAAAATTATCTTGAACCTGCCTGGACAAATTTTGCAAAAAGAGTTTATTACACGGAATATGATATAACTGAAAACCTTATAAAAGGGAAAAACTGCATCGGTATTAGCCTGGGAAATGGATTTTACAATCCTTTACCAATGAAAATGTGGGGAAACCGGAACCTGAGAGAAGCCCTTCCTGTAGGGAAACCACAGTTTATTGCAAGGCTGAAACTGGAATATGCTAATGGAAAAACTGAAACCATCCGAACAGATAAATCCTGGAAGTTTTCATACGGACCCATTCTTAAAAACAATGTTTACCTGGGGCAGGTATATGATGCAGGAAAAGAATTACATGGCTGGAACAATACTGGTTTTGATGATAAAAAATGGGGCAAGGTACTTGAAGTAAATGGTCCGGGCGGACAACTGGAAAAGGGCTTTTTCCCTACAGTGCAAGTTACAGATATAAAAACTCCGATAGCAATTTCAGAACCGGCAAATAAGGTATTTATTGTTGATATGGGTGTTAACTTCACCGGCCTGTACAGAATTAAATTAAAGGGGAACCATGGTGATATCGTCCATTTCCGCTTTGGTGAAAGAATTTATGAAGATGGCACATTAAATCCTATGACTACCGTAGCAGGCCAGATAAAGAAAAAAGGCATGGGTGGCCCGGGTGCACCGGATATTGCCTGGCAAACCGATACTTATATTTTTGGGAATAATCAGGAAGTTT
>JAOZKQ010000072.1 GCA_029935275.1 Bacteroidales bacterium
ATACCCAGTTCTCTTTTCCCCATCCATTTGCCCCTGGTAAAATCAGGAAATTTAACCGGAATACTTCCCAACTCAACTGAAACCCTGGAAAGGGGTACAACAACTGACCAGTCGGCACCGTCATAAACATCCATATCCAGAGGCAGGCCTTTGTTAAGGTTATCTATCATGCGATAAAATAAAACAAAGTCCATTCCTCCATGCCCACCATTAGCTTCAATTTCAGTTTTTAGTTCTGTCCAGATTGGATGCTGGTATTTATCCCACATATTTTTGTATTCTTCATCGTTCAGCCAGTCATGACCGTGATCATTTTCGGTAATAGATAAACGGCTGGGATATCCTTCATGGTAGCCTTTTGTTCCGGCCAGGGCGTTGATCCTGCTGTAAGGGCGAGGTGTTACCACGTCATGTTGCAACAATATGGTCCGGCCGTTGTGGGTTTTAATCAGTGAATTGTTCATGTCACCATGGGCAAAATCATTCCGGTTGTAGAATTCATTATCGGAAGATACATTGAGGCTGTATTCCTGCATACTTGCTTCTAAAGAACTCATTGATACCAGATGATCAAAACGGTCTCCGCGTTCAATGTCAAGATATTGGGCAACAGGCCCCAGTCCATGTGTCGGGTACAAATTGCCATCCTGTTTTTGATAATGACGAATCCGCCATTGGTCGTAATAACCGCTACCCTTTCTAAACATACTTTCTTTGAGGTTGTGGATATAAGCTGCTTCAGCATAAGTCAGGGTGCCGAACACCTTGTTTTTCACCATATTTAATATCCATAGTTCTTCGGCTCCATAGCATACGTTTTCAAGCATCATGCAATGACGTTGTGTTTCTTCAGCGGTATCTACCAGCCCCCAGCATTCATCTAGGGTAAAAGCGGCAGGAACTTCTGTTACTGCGTGTTTCCCCTGTTGCATAGAATAAATGCACATAGGAGCATGATCTTCCCATGGAGTGGATACAATTACCAGATCAATATCATCTCTTTTCACCATTTCCTTCCATGAGTCTTCCTTGCCTGAGTAAACTGCAGGTTTTTGTTTGGTGTCTTTCAGGGAATCCATAACAAAGTCTGTACGGTTTTCCCTGATGTCGCATATAGCTGTTATTTTTGCTTTGGGATACAAGGCATTAATTCGGTTTACATGACCTGACCCTCTGCTTCCAACGCCGATAAAAGCAACTTTAACTTGTTCAATTGAATCTGTACGCAGGCCCATTACCGATTTCCCATATGCTTTCCGCGATTGTGTCAGAGCGTTAAGTTTTTCCTCTACCAGGTCTTTTGAGTAAGATGTGGCCGATGTAAGTCCTAAAAATCCGGCGCTCAAAGCTGTTAGCTTTAAAAAATCCCGTCTTTTCTGCTGTGTCATGATGTGTGTTATTTAAGATTTAGTAATTATTTATTTAAGCCAGTCAAAAATATTATTTGATATTTTAGAAATTTCCAGATCTGTTATTATGTTAAATCCATTTTGAGCATTGTATCCTGTATATATTTTGGTTACAAACGAAAGACTGGCATCAATTTCTTTTTTGGTGGCTGGTTTATCCGTTCCGTTTACAGGGTTCACAAGTAAAGTTTTCCGTGGGGCCAGGAGTGCATAAAGATCCGGTAAATCGAAACTGTTTAAAGCCCCTGCTATGGAAGATGGAATTAATTTTTCATCATAAAATATGTTAGTTAAGATTTGTTCATATCCAATCAAGGGCTTAATCATGATGATTTTAGATATTTCCGTTGAGAAGACAGAGGCTAATAGTAAGCCGGTTGAAGTGTTCCCGTCAGAAATACCTGTAATCTGACTGCCTGGAATCCGGGATTTTGCAAAATGAACAGCCCTGAGAATGTCTTCAGCCCAAAGTCCGGAAATGGATGTTCCGGCAAGAATACTAGTGTACCAAACGGGGAAATAGGCATCGTAACCATGCATATATCCGGGACCAAGTTCCCCAATTCCGGGCAAATCGAAAAGCAAAACACTATAGCCCTGTTTAACTAAAGAATGGGCCAAAGGACTATTGTTGGCAATCCATTCCTTGCCTTTATCCGAAAACAGAATGATCAGTTTCTTTGTATCATTTTTTGCAGGTTTATACAATACGGCAGGCAGATAATAGTCTCCGCTGCCAGGAATCAGGTACTTTTCCAGTTCATAATCTGGATTTATATACTTGCCACTAAAAATGGAGGTCCCATATTTTTCCGGGTATTTGAACCCCGAGAGCATCTTGGCATCAGTACGTACTTCATTAAGATGTGCACTTTCATTTTTTCTTGAAATTTTAATTTCACTCAACTGCTTTGTTGCTACGTCTTTATTCAGGTCAAATACGGTTTTGCCTATAAATGAAGTAGCCAGTTGCCCTGTTTCTGTAACCCAAAGTTCCTGTTCACTAAAGAATTGAACCTTATGATCTTTAGGGTCCCCCGGAAGGTCAAGGAATTTTTGAAAAAAAGCATAGCGGGCTTCACGGTTTTTAAGTGGCGTTCCGTGTATGGTATCTGATTCAGACATTTGGATATAATCATCTTTTCCATATGCTTTATAAATCATTTTGGATTCAGCATAAGTTTCCCGTGCTCCCTGGATACTGAAAAAATCCCTTGTAACGCTGAGAATGAGAGTGGGTTTGGGTGCCCTGACTTCGATAAAATCAGCATGGTTTAACCCTGCTTGCGTAAATCCGGATAAGTTCTGTTCAGCATCCTGGGGGCCGTTTGATTTGATTAAATAATTTAGGTCTGTTATAAAACATTCGGGAACTGCTGCCAGGATACGATCATCAATAGCAGCGATGTAGGCAGTTTGTGTGCCTCCACCCGAGTGGCCGGTAATACCAATTCTTTCCGGATCTACTTCTTTTCTGGAAATCAGGTAGTCGATTGCACGGATTCCATCCCAAATGAAGTACTTTGCCGGAGAATAACCGGAAAGGAAACATTGGTTGCCAAAATAACAGTGTTCCGCAACCGAACCATAGAGTGGCTTTCCAGTTGCCGGGTCTAAATATTGGGAGCGTTCACTCTGCCCAACCGGATCAATAGCAAGCACCACAAAGCCTTTTTTTACTAGGTTTATGATGATTTGCTGATAGGGTTTGTAACGGAAACTACTTTCTGTGTGCCCGCTGGCAAACAGGATGGCAGGAGCTTTCCCTTTTCGTTTATTGGGAATAAATATTGCAGCTGTAACATAAAATCCGGGCATGGATTCAAATACTACTTTTTCCACACGGAAATCCGGTCGTTTGATTTTACCGGTGATTTTAGCATTTAATGGTGTTTTAGAAGGGAAAGGACCGATGATTTTGAGTAATTTCTCTTTTACGACTTCCTGTCGGTCCTGCCATTCTTCCAGGGATGATATTTTTTGAATTTCTTGTTTACGTTTACTCAACTGATCGAGGACCATGCCACTTTCTGTTTTATACAAAGCGTTTTCAGCATCTGAATAATATTTCCAGTAGTTGAACAGACTAACATCGTCCTGGGCAAATGTAACAGGAAAACTAATAAGGAAAAGCGTAATATAAACTAAGAATTTATTTAAGGTATTAGTCATTGTTTTTACTTTCTTAAATTATTGAAAAATCTTAGCAGGATTCTCTATTGTCAGCTTTCGTGCATCTGCTTCACTTATTCCCATTTGTAAGGTCAGGTTATCGTAACATTTTTTCATTGTCGCAGATGAACCTGCAAAATTTTCCTTTCCGGGTTCCCGTACCACGCCGTCACTACCTACTTCCAATTCAATATGAGAAATTTTATAGCGTCCGGGGGGGGCAGAGGCCCCTGCCATACAATCAGTGATAATAATGCTGTTATCAAAACCTGTAAGGTTCAGGTAGTTATTCAATACATATAAAGGAATGTGAATACCATCTGCAATATAACAAATCCACAAATGGTCCCTAAGGGAAAGTACTTTTTGGAGAATATTGTCATGCCGTGAAAGTGTATTAGGGATTCCATTTCCAAAATGGGTAAACATGCTCAATCCGGCATCTATTGCATCTTTGAGTTGTGCAAGTGAAGGATTGCAATGCCCTGCTGAAACGTGAATGCCCATGTCTGTCAGCATTCTTATTGTTTGCATACCCTGATCCTTTTCCGGGGCAAGGGTCACTATTTTAGTTAATCCATTTGCAGCTTCGAGCAGTTCAAGCATTTGATCCTGATTTGCATCAAAAATCAGTTGTTCGGGGTGGGCTCCCCTGTATCCATGCTCGCTATTTACAAATGGCCCTTCAATATGGACACCCCGGACAATATCCTGTATCAGGGGATCCTTTTTCTGATAACGGCTAATATTAGCAAGGCGCTTTTTCATATCTTCAAAATCCGCTGTAATTATAGTAGCTAATATGCCTTCTACACCGTCTTTTTTAAGACGCTTGCAGGCTAAATGAAAGTCTTCTGCTGTCAGATCATTTTGATTAAAATCAATACCTGCATAACCATTAACCTGGATATCGTAAAAACCTTTTGCTAAATTCATGTTATTAAAATTGAATAACCAGCCATGCAATAAAAATTAAGAAACCAACAAAAGCTGAAGCCAGCAAAAATCCCTGCCAGTCTTCCTTGTAACGGAAACTGAAATTTTCCCATCTTTCTTTTGTAAACCAGCTCGGGAAATCCAGCATAATTAGCGCTTTGCCAGATAGTGCGGCTAAAGGCTTTTTACCATCTTTGTCGGGTTCTTTTGCATCAGATAAGCGATCCATATTGTCAAAAAATTCTTCAATTTGTTTCGGATCCTCGGGTTTTGTAAGCAGGCTAAGAATAATGAAAACAGCAAATCCGGCCAGCATGGCCCATCCAAAAGGGGCTGGTTTCCATTTATAGACAATTTCAAGAACACCTGTTTCCTGATAGTTCAGTATGTAGTAAACTACAAATGAAATTGTGGAGCCCCAAAGGGCACCATAACGGTTAGCTCGTTTCCATAACATACCACCGAAAACCATTATGCCCATAAAGGCAGCAATTGTTTCAATGAACAAGAAAGCATGGAGTACATTTTCAATATACAGGGCGAATAATACACCTAATAGGGTAAGGAGTACTCCTGAAATACGTCCCATCCATAGCAACTGCTTATCATTTGAATTCTTATTGATGTATTTTTTATAAAAGTTCTGTGTAAATAAAGCACCTGTATTGACCATAAAATTTGAGGCTGAGGACATATTTGCAGCAATGATAGCAGCAATCATTAATCCGGTGAGGCCAGGCATGAGTAATACCCGGGTTGCATAACCAAAAGCCATCTCAGGATCATCAAGTGCTTTGCCGTTTTGAATAACCAATGCTGCTACTATCAAACCGGTAAGTGCCCAGCCGATGGTTACAAAACGTTTTACAAAAGAGCCATATGTCTGCCCAACACGGCCGGCTTTCTCAGTTTCCCCCATTGCACACATTGAAACCATGTGTGGTTGAGCGGTTATTCCAATAATACCGTTTAATGCCAGCATTGCTATGGTAAACCATCCGAGGCCCATTTCTCCGCTATAAAGCCGAAAGAAATTTTCAGGTAGTGATTCACGCATACCGGAAAAGCCTCCAACTGCTGAAAGACCTGAGGGGATTAGCATAAATGACAAGACTATAATCAGTAGTGCCTGTATAAAATTTGCATGGGCAGATGCGATCATACCACCAAAAAAACTGTAAAGAATAAAAGCGACAGTCATAGCTATTACTACACCGTTTACTGATATCATATCACCTGTAGCTATAGCAATTACTTTCCCTCCTCCTTTAAGCATGGCCCCCTGAGCAAAAACAAAAAATAAAATGGCAAAAACAGAATAAACAGCTCCAAGGGTTTGGCCGTAACGGTCTTCAATAATTTCACCTACCGTTGTACGTTCACTACGCCGGTACCAAGGCGCGATTAGCCAGTAAAAAGGGGTAATGACCATATTCTTCCACTGATACCAGATAGAAGCAAAGCCCATATGGAAGCTCGCTCCGGTTTGTGCGACAAAATTCTCGGCATGTGTTCCTGTACCGAAAGCCTGTCCCATCATAATCCACCAGCTAAATTTTCGGTCTCCCCGGAAGTAGCTGTCGCTGCTTTTAATTTTCCGGGAAAGCCATAAGCCATAAGCAGTGATGATTACGAAATACAATACAATTACCAGCGTGTCTAACCAATTAAAAGTACTCATATTAATTATTTAAGTTATTTATTTAAATGATACAGAAGGTATGCCCTTATATGAGATAGTTACAGGCTTCCCTTCGTTGGTGATTGACATTCTCCCTGCTTCCATTACCAATTCGTTATAGTAACTATTGGCCGGAGTGGCTACGATGCCGGTAGCATCTATTTTTTTAATAAGTTCAGTTTTTTGTTGAGGACTTGATGCAGATGCTATGGAAACAGCAGCTTCAACAAGTTTACGGATAGAACGATATCCATAACCAACGGGTTCAAGTCCCACACCACCATATTCAAGAAGCTGGAAATAGTCCGGACTTGTTTCCACGTAGTGTGTGTCGCCAGGTTGGTTGCCTTTTTGGAGCATGGAATGCTTAACACCACGATACTGATCCTGATGGAATAGGAATCCCCCGTCATTTGATCCTTCAAAAAATAACATCATGCCCTGTGAATTGCCTCCAGGACCTATATTGGGGTAACCGATAGCATTTTGCACATTCAGAACGGCACCATTTTCCCAGATTACACGGCCATCAGTGTATAAATATCCTTTATTGCCATTAGGGTAATCATCAATAATGCCGTAAACTGATATTTCCGAAGGGAGTAAGCCGGTTATAAAATGAACCAGATCGATGTAATGACAGGCGATATAACTGAACATATCAGAATTTTCAACTGTACACCAGTTCTGAAAATTTGAATCGCGATAATACCAGGGTTCTACCAGGTGTGCCTGTCCCATTTTAAATTCGCCAAACAAACCACTTCTGTATCTTCTTCTGGCAATAAGGCTCCTGTCATCTGCCCGTTTGTGGTATTCTACCCCTATAAATAAATTCTTTTCCTCAGCGAGTTTCTCTAATTCCAGGGATTGCTGATAATTCAGAACAAGGGGTTTAACTGAAACAATGTGCATATTTCTCTCCAGGGCTTCCTTAATGGCCCCGTAGTGCATCTGGTCGGGAAGTGCAATTAATGCGATATTGTTTTCACCGGTATCTTCCAGCGTAGTTTTGTACAAATCAGGAAAAGCCTTGTCTGGATCTTCCTTTTTGAAATCCGGATAGGGCTTAAAACCCTGTCCGGGAAAAGCCTCAGCAAGCATTTTGGAATTAGCCAGTTTTTTGAGGGGAGCTCCGTTCAGGGCTGAAATGGAAATTTCATTGATAATACCCAGTCTTTGTAGCTGGTACAGGGAGGGAAGAATTTGGACTTCAGTAATCATGCCCCCTCCAATTACAGCAACATTTGGTTTAAAGCTATTCATGGTATAATAAGATTAAAAAGGATACAAAACAACTTGCCTTACACGGGTCATGCAGATACAAAGATATTTAAAGTTTGCAAAAGAAAAAGTATCTTTATTAAATTATTTTGTTTTTTGATCATAAGTAAGAAAGTATAAAATATAATGAAAGGAATAAACAACAGAAGGGATTTTATTAAAACTGCTTCACTGGCTGCAGGTTCAATGGCACTTCCCGGAATAATAAATGCGTCTCCCCATTCATTTGAAGCATCTAAGCGCGATAAGTATCTTAAAGTTTCAGAATTTAAAAAGCCTGTTGCAATTGCCATGTGGGATTACAGCTGGATATTACGGCATCATCGTTATGGGGAATTCGAAAACTGGGATAAGGTGCTGAAAGGATTAGTTGAAAGAGGTTATAATGCAATTAGAATTGATGCAATGCCTCAATTTGTAGCTACAAATTCAAATGGTGAAATTCAAACAGAGTTTAGGGCAGTCAAAGATGGATGGAAACCTTCCCTCTGGGGGAATGATTATACAATGAGTTTCAATCCCCGTGAGGCCCTTCAGGAGTTTCTTCCTAAATGTGAAAAGTATGGAATAAGGGTAGGTCTTGCCACCTGGTTTATGCGTCATGGTACTGACAGGCAGGATGTGTTTGTGGAGGAAGGGGGATTGCAAAGGGCCTGGGATGAAACATTGGAATTTCTGCAATCTCATAAACTATTAGCTAATGTGATGTATATAGACCTGCTGAATGAATATCCTAACTGGCATGGTTATGATTGGTTCAAGAATGAAATGAACAAGCGGTCTGATATTGATAAATTTAAACTGGATAATCCTGATGCAAATGTTCCTGAAAATAATAAGAAGAAGAAAGGGAACCCGCTCCAACAATCTTTTTATAATGATTTTATTAATACAACAATAAAATCCCTGAAAAGGAAATATCCCGATTTGGATTTTTTTGCTTCACTGGACTCTGGAATGGATTTAGATCTTATTGACTTATCTAATTTCAATGCCCTGGATTATCATATTTGGTTTGCACATACTGGTAAAATCCCAGGTTTGGGAGAAATTGGTTCAAGGAATCAAACTCTGGATTTAATGGAAATATATGCCAGTCTTAACGATTATTGGAAAGAAAATAAAGATTCATTAGTAAAGTGGATTGATGGCAGAATTACTGATATTTCCAATACAGCAGCAAAGAATAAAATTGTTTGTGGTAATACGGAAGGCTGGGGCCCCATTTTCTGGTATGACCATCCTGAATTAGACTGGAAATGGGTTAAAGAGAGTGCGGATATTTGTGTTGACCTGGCATTAAAACACAATAATTATAAATTTATTTGTACTTCTAATTTTACCCATCCGCAATTTAAAGGTATGTGGGAAGATGTGAAATGGCATCAACAAATTACTTCCCGAATTAAAAAAGGATAATCTTGTATCTAAATCATATAACATGAAGCAGATTTTAAATAAACAATCTAATAAGAAAAACGTAAAGCATTTTATTCTTGGAATGTATTTATCAGGGATTTTTATGTTTCTTTTTATAATATCTTGCAACACAAGAACTCCCGAAGTAGTTCAGGAAGAGCATTTAACCAGCCAAACCAGCCTGCAAAAGTGGCAAGACCAGAAATTCTCCATGTTTATTCACTGGGGACTTTATTCCATTCCTG
>JAOZKQ010000427.1 GCA_029935275.1 Bacteroidales bacterium
ACCACTGGGTTATTTGCTTTGAAATTATCTATATTAGTATGTATTTTCACAAATATTGATCAATTAATTAGTATCTGTCCATTAAGTCGAGAGTTTGAACTAGAAAGTTCAAATTCAAGGCGTTCGATAAATATAAACCGCAGAATACTAGTGTATTTGAGGTTTTAGATTTTGAGCAACAACGCAGAAGTTGGACTTTATAGACAAACTATAATTAGTTCACAAAAATAAACAATTTGGTCAATTAATAAGCTGCTGCATTTTTTTGGGTTAGAAGAATTGTGTAATTCTGTATATCTTTAAGCTTATTTCATTAGTTTTGTATGAATCAATTTATCATGAAAACGCCTGAGCTTATTTTAAATGATCCTTACCTGAAGCCTTTTGAGGCTGTGATAATAAACCGTTTAAAAAAAGCGGAAAATAAGGAAATAGAATTAACAGGAGAGAGAAGTCTGGGCGATTTTGCTAATGGCTATATGTATTTTGGCTTGCATAAAGAACCTGAATCCTGGGTATTTCGTGAATGGGCTCCAAATGCCAGTAGCATATACTTAATCGGGGTTTTTACAGATTGGAGAGAACAGTCAGATTATCAATTAACTAATATTGGAGAAGGAGTTTGGGAGATCCGACTTGCCCTTGAAAAGCTATCGCATGGTGATTTATATAAACTGTCTGTTCATTGGCAGGGTGGGAGCGGTGATCGCATCCCTGCATGGGTAAACAGGGTAATACAAGATGAAGAAACAAAGATTTTCAGTGCCCAGGTATGGGCTCCTGATGATAAATATAACTGGGAATATAAGTCTTTTAGAGAAACCGATGAAGCGCCCTTGATTTATGAAGCACATGTTGGTATGGCTTCTGAGAATGAAGAGGTAAGTACTTATAGATTTTTTAGAGATGAAGTACTTCCCCGAATAAAAAAGGCAGAATATAATACTATTCAGTTAATGGCCATTCAGGAGCATCCCTATTATGGGTCATTTGGATATCATGTTTCCAGCTTTTTTGCCCCTAGCTCCCGGTTTGGTACTCCTGAAGACTTAAAATCTCTTATTGACACTGCTCATGGAATGGGTTTGAGGGTTATAATGGATTTGGTTCATTCACATACTGTAAAAAATGTTAATGAAGGACTTGGTTTGCTGGATGGGGATCCCACTCTCTACTTTCATGACGAGCCAAGGAGGGAGCATCCGGCATGGGACTCATTGTGTTTTGATTATGGTAAGAATGAGGTGTGCCATTTTCTTCTTTCCAACTGTAAATACTGGTTGGAAGAGTTTAATTTTGACGGATTCCGGTTTGATGGTGTAACAAGCATGCTTTACTATGATCATGGCTTATCAAGGGACTTCACTTCATATAATGAATATTTTGATGGGGGACAGGATGAAGATGCCATAATTTATATGGTGCTTGCTAATAAATTAATACATGGAGTAAAACCTGGAGCCATATCTGTTGCTGAGGAAATGAGTGGAATGCCAGGTCTTGCAACTCCTGTTCAGGAAGGTGGGTTCGGTTTTGATTTCCGTCTGGCCATGGGAACTCCCGATTATTGGATAAAAATTATTAAAGAAAAACCTGATGAGTTATGGAATGTTGGAGAAATTTATTTTGAGCTTAGCAATCATAGATCAGATGAGAAAACCATTAGCTATGCTGAATCACATGATCAGGCACTGGTAGGTGATAAAACAATACTATTCAGGTTGCTTGACAGAGATATTTATTTCAATATGGCTAAGAACCAGCAGAGCCTGGTTGTTGACAGGGGTATTGCTTTACACAAAATGATCAGGTTGGCCACTCTTTCTACTGCAGGTGGTGGGTATCTGAATTTTATGGGAAATGAATTTGGTCATCCTGAATGGATTGATTTTCCAAGGGAAGGGAATGATTGGTCTTATAAATATGCCCGGAGGCAATGGTCTCTTGAAGATAATCCGGATTTGCGGTATAAAGGACTTGCTGCATTTGATTTATCAATGATTAGATTGATTAAGAATGAAAATTGCCTGGCAGAGGCATTCCCATTTAAGTATTTTGATAATGAACATGACCAGGTTCTTGCATTCCAGAGGGGGCCTTTATTGTTTGTATTTAATTTTAATCCCGTACAATCATTTACCGGATATGGAATACCTGTACCTCAGGGTAAATATCAGCTTGTTCTGGATTCAGATGAGGAGTCTTTTGATGGCTTTGGGAGATTAACGACCGGTACAGTTTATTATTCACAAAAAAGCGGGAAGATTACATCTTCCCACCCTTATTATATTCAGCTTTATTTGCCCAACAGAACTGCATTGGTTTTTAAGAAATTACCTCGCAAAAAGATTTATTGAAGGATAAATATCTTTACTGAACGCCATTCTTTACTATCATGTATTCGTAAGTAGTATTCTCCTTTAGGCCAATCATTGAAATTATAGTTCTCCGTGATAACAAGAGGAGGATGATTGTAAACTTTTTCATACAGTTTTTGCCCGACCTTATTAAAGATTTCAATAATAATTTTATCCTTGAACAGATTATTAATCTCAAGGTTGACAAAGCCTCTTGAAGGATTCGGATATAGCTTAAGGGATATTTCCGGGGCAATTGTTACAATGGCTGTTGGGGCTTCCTGTGTCAGGCTAATAACAATAGGACTTGCTCCTTCTCCGGAAACAGTAATGCTACTTGTTCTTGAGTTACCCTCAGAATTATCCTGGTAGGTGGCCTCAAAGGAAGTCTCATTGACCTTGGTGACAGTCAGCCAGT
>JAOZKQ010000073.1 GCA_029935275.1 Bacteroidales bacterium
ATTAACAAAACTACCTGCAATACCCAGATTTAAAACAAAATCAAAGTCATGCCCGACCAGAACTTTTGTTAAATGAAAAGTAGTTAAAACAGTTCCAATCCCACTAACAAGAAAAGTCAGTTCAAGGCCAGGTCGTGTGAACACAAGCTCCTCATAATTAAACATACCTGAGGCCTTAATCCGCTTTATAAGCGGATCCAATTCCATTTTTGTTGCGGCTATACAAAGAATATTCAAGTTTCTATTTATTATTAACTGAAAATGTAAAAATATGATTTTCGCCTCTATTTTGCTAAACTATTCAAATTTATTAGCATTTTTGCAAATAAAGTATATCTAATATTTGTCAAATGATCTATCTAACGCGAAGAGAAAGGTTTAATGCCGCGCATCGCCTGTACAATCCTGAATGGGATGACAAAAAGAACGAAAGAATATATGGAAAATGCTCCAATCCCAACTGGCATGGTCATAATTACGAGCTTTTTGTAACCATTAAGGGAGAGGTCAAAGAAAAAACTGGGTATGTTGTAAACCTTAAATCACTCAGTAAACTTATCAAAGAATCGGTTATTGAGGAAATTGATCATAAAAACATTAATCTTGAAGTAAGTTTCATGAAAGGCCGGATAGCCTCAACTGAGAATCTGGCAATAGCTATATGGACTGTGTTATTTAAACCAATACAGGAGCTTGGAGCTGAATTACATCGGATAAAAATTATTGAAACAGAAAATAACTTTGTTGAATACTACGGATAAAATAATTAGCCATGACAATACATGACAAAAAAGGAAAAGGTTACGAAAGAATAGATACCTGGAATGAGGAAACTACATCTAAACTTACAGGTCATTATAAGGAAATAATCGATCTGATAGGTGAAGATACCTTACGCGAAGGGCTTGAAGATACACCGGAAAGAGTGGCAAAAGCTTTTCAGTTTTTAATGCAGGGTTATCAACATGAACCTGAAGCTATTTTAAAGTCAGCAATGTTTCGGGAAGACTATCAGCAAATGGTAATTGTAAAAGATATTGAGATCTATTCAATGTGCGAACATCACATGATCCCATTCTTTGGGAAAGCACATGTAGCATATATTCCTGACAAACATATTACAGGTTTAAGTAAAATTGCACGGGTTGTTGATGCCTTTGCAAGGCGGTTACAGGTTCAGGAAAGGCTTACCACTCAAATCCGGGATTGTATTCAGGATACCCTAAAACCACTTGGAGTTGCGGTGGTTATTGAAGCACATCATTTATGTATGATGATGCGAGGTATCCAAAAGCAAAATTCGGTTACTACAACATCCGCTTTTACCGGTGAATTTTTATCAAAGCAGGCAACCCGTGAAGAATTTATTCACCTGATTGGATCAAAATTACATTAACCAAATTTAAGTAATATGAGAGCATATATTTTCCCCGGACAAGGGGCACAATTTTCCGGAATGGGAAAAGATATTTATCTGAACAGTTCAACAGGCAAAGAATTATTTAAAAAAGCCAATAGAATCCTTGGTTTTGAAATAACCAAAATAATGTTTGAAGGCCCTGATGAAGATCTAAAACTTACTAAGGTTACCCAACCTGCAATTTTTCTGCATTCCACTATTTTAGCAATAACCATTGGGAATAGCTTTCAGCCTGAAATGGTAGCCGGCCACTCACTTGGTGAGTTTTCAGCTTTGGTAGCCAATCAATCATTGTCTCTTGAAGATGGACTAATACTTGTATCGAAAAGAGCAATGGCCATGCAAAAAGCATGTGAAATTGAACCTTCTACTATGGCTGCAATTATAGGGATGGATGATGAAACAGTTAATGAGGTATGTAGTTCCATTTCTGATGTAGTTGTTCCTGCTAACTATAACTGTCCGGGTCAGATTGTAATTTCAGGATCCATTGAAGGGATTGATAAAGCCATTGCAAAATTAACAAAACTTGGAGCAAAAAGAGCATTAAAACTTGCTGTTGGCGGAGCGTTTCATTCGCCACTTATGAAACCTGCCCAGGATGAACTTACCAAAGCTATTCATGAAACACAATTCTCAAAACCAATCTGCCCGGTTTACCAGAATTATACTGCTGAAGCTACTTCCGATCCTGATGTAATTAAACAAAACTTAATTCATCAGCTTACTGCTCCTGTGAAATGGACACAAATAGTTATTCACATGATCAGAGATGGAGCAACTTCATTCACTGAGGTTGGTCCGGGGAAGGTCCTTCAGGGCCTTATTAAAAAGCTTGATAGAAAAATGCCAACGGATAGTGCTGTTTTTCAGGAGTCCTAAGATGGTTCAGGCTTCTTACTGCCGGGCTTCAGGATAATTCCTTTTGTTTTTCGGCCATCAATTGCAATATTTAATGGCTCATTAAAACTTACATGCCTGATAATTTTGTCCTCATAAACAGGAGTCAGTCCTTTTAGGAAATCAATATCATAATAACCATCCCCTATAAATGGATTTATAGTAAAATAGCCTACTCTGAAGGCTGTGAGATTTTGAAAAAAGTGGGTTCCCTGGCTTGGATCCACGCGGAAATTTTTAAGCCCTGATTCAACAATCACTTTTGCATGAGAAATCTGGGGCCATTTTACCGGAACACCCAGCCATGGATCCTGTGAACCCCACCTGCCAGGGCCTATTAGTACATAATATTTATCTTCCTTCACAAACTTATTATTAATATGCTCCAAATCTGCAGCAATTTTCTTAGTTAAGGCAGGGTCAAATGCTTCAGGCTTAACATAAACAATATCACACACATCAGTCACAATACCATTACCCATAGCAGCATTAGACATAATAATTACTTCCTCGGTTCCTACATTATCAAGGTCAACTCTGGAAACAGAATCGTTATCAACAATTGGTCTTATTTGCAAAGCATTAAAAAACACATTTTCTCCTCTTTCTCCTGAAAAATCAACTGCAAACTCAATTTCTACCGGATTCCGCATCTCCTCCTGGCCTATTCTTAGCAGATCCGTTAATATCTCTGACAATGGAAAAACCCTGTTATTAAGTATTTGAGAAAAAGTTAGAATTTTCTTTCCTTTTCCTAATGCTCCATCCCTGATCATGTGGCTTTCATAATCATAAGTTGAAACAAGATGTTTAAACTCAGAAATATCTGCAGCCTCATCTATGCTTAACTTTTTAAGATTTATCCCATCATCAGTCGAAAGTGTAAAACGTTCATTCGTTAAATCAAGTGCATAAAATTCCTTTTGGGTACTCTTTAATGCCATATCCGGCGATGAAAGTTGAAGTACTTTGCGCGGATACTTTGGAGAAAACCTTAATGACAGGCCACCCTCAACAATCAATTTACCCAGGCCCATCCCAATTCTCACTATTCCATCCTCAACTTTCTCGTTCCCTATAGGATAAAAATTAATTGATCTGGCAACCCCAGACAATGTAGGGTAATAAAGATTCCCATGATGGCTGCCACAAACTTCCTGTATAATGATTCCCATCTTTTCTTCATCAATTACATTCGAAGTGGCATTCATATATGATTTACTCGATTTATAGTAAACCGAGGCATAAACACCTTTAATCGCATTAGAAAGCATCCTGATCATGTTCTTATTATCAGGAATATTAGGTATCATATAGGTCGAATATATTCCTGCAAAAGGCTGATAATATGAATCTTCCAACTTACTTGAAGACCTTACTGCAACAGGAGTTGAAATAACATCAATAATTGCATAAAGGTCCTGATGTAACCATCCGGGCAACTTTGCTTTTAAAAAAAGTTTTAATATCTCTTCATCAGGCAGGTCAGAAAGGCCAACTTTAAAAAGATCGTTTGACTCCATAAATTCATCAAAAACATCTGTGCTTATAACTACAGTTCTTGGGATAGTAACCAGCACATTGTCATATTTACTGTAAAGCTTATTTCTTTTAATAATCGAATTTAGAAATGCCAGGCCTCTGGCCTTTCCTCCAATAGAACCATTTCCTATCCTGGAGAAAATAAGATAATCATCATAGCTCGATTTATCAAATTTAGCAATCACTCCCCTTCCTTTGCCAAACCTGAAACTTGATATTGCACTGTAAAGAAAAGAGCGAAGATCGGCCAGGCTCTCAAAATCTTCATTCCTGAGATATTTAAACATTTGGGCTAAAGGGAATAATGCCCTTGCATTCAGCCATTTAGAAAAATGATTATTGCTTGTATGATATGATAAGGATTCATCGGAAATATCCATTATCTTATGCTGAAACTGCTGAAGATCCTTTGCTCTGCCAATTTCTTCCTTACTTACCGGATCCATGAAAATAAATGGACCAAAAGCCAGGTTCTTTATAATAAAATTACGCAGTTCATAGGATAATGTACGAGAAAATTTATAAATAAATCCTGCACCCATCTTTGTTGCTACCTGCTGAGTTTCAGCATCTGAGGATTGCAATAGAAAAGGTAAATGCTGATCATCTTCCTTCACTAAGCTGCAAAATTTCAAACCAGCTTCCGAATCTTTTACCCCCTCCCTTTTAAAGCTAACATCAGAAATCACACCCAACATATTATCCTTATATTGCATATAAAGAAATTCAGCTTCTTCATAATTAGTAGCAAGTAAAATTTTTGGCCGCCCCCTCATACGCAACATTTGCTGATGATCATTATAAGCCTCTTTTTGAAATTCCCTGGACTGAACCAGCACAATTTTATAGAGCGTAGGAAGATAAGTAGAGGTATAACGTACTGAATCTTCAACCAAAAGAATAGTCTGAACTCCAATTTTATTCACATCATAATCTGCATTCATTTTATCCTCTATCAATTTTATGATCGCCATCAGCAGGTCAGCATTGCCCAGCCAGGAGAAAACATAATCAATAGCTGACAAATCTTCATTCTCCAGTTTGATAGATATTTCACGGGTAAAATAAGTCAGAAGAACGATTGGGATTTGCGGATAATTAATTTTCACATGATTTGCAAACATAAAAGTATCCATTTCCTGAGTTCCCATCGCCAGGATAATAAGATCAATATTTTCTTTATCCAAAACTTCAAAAGCCTTTTCTTCAGTATCAGCCTGGACAAAAATAGGAGGATATCTAAGGTTAAGTGATGTATATTCATTAAAAATCTGTTCATCAATACGTCCATCTTCCTCCAGCATAAACGAGTTATAGTTACTGCAAACAAGTAAGACCCTGTAAATCCTGTTCTGAAGCAGCAAATTAAATGAAGTGTCACTGAAATCATACTTTTGTATGGTATAAAAACTTTTATCACTTTTCATGAGTATGCTCTTAAATTTCCAAATCTACCTTCAATAATTATTTTACACTTATCATAGCAATTCGTTTCTTGCCATCCATTTGCACTAACAAATTGGATTTAAACCGGATATGTTTGAAATATTTGGTCTCCTCAACTACTTTTTGCTTTTTCAAAATATCCCAGGTAATAAAATCTGAAGAAGAAGTATGGTTAACTGAAAGGTAACCAACATTCATGGATATTACATTATGAAAAAAGTGCGAACCAAGAGAAGCATCAAGAGGGAAATCCTTCAGACTCATTTCCACTATTATTTTGGCATTGGAAATTTGAGGCCATACTACCGGAATGCCAATAAACCTATCCCTCGTTCCCCAACGGCCAGGACCCATCAATATGTATTTTCTATTAGATTTAACCATTTTTGTATTCAGATACCCGATTTCTTCAGCCATTTCAATCGTCTTCAGCTTATTAAAATTCTCAGGAGCAACATAAATGATATCTTTTATATCATGTATCCGGCCATTCCCCATACTTTTTTCAGCAGAGAGAATAATTCTCTTTTTATCTATTGCTTTTAAATCTACTTTAAAATCGGTTTCTGCTCCTAGAAGAGGCTTAACCTGCAATAAATAAAATGAAGCCTTTCCTTCTGCATCCTTATTTAAGTCAACTGCATATTCAATTTCCACCGGAGTACCCAGGGCTTCTTTAACAATATCCAAAATAATATTAATAGTCTGAGCTAAAGGTATATACTTATATTTTAGTATGTTAGCCAGATTTATAATCCTTGGCCCTGCTTTCTCAAGCCCGGGATTAAAAATATCATTATCCATATCATAAACAGAAGCCATATGCTTTAAAGTCCCATCATTTTCAGCATTCGAAATATCCAGCCTGCTTAGGCCTGCCAGGTCGCCTTTTCTAAAATCAATCTTCTCAAGTGAAAGATCAACTGCATAAAACCAAACTTGAGAGTTTTTCAACAAATACTTTGGCGTATTAATCTCTAAGTCAGGATATACCGGGGAAAAGCGGTAGGCTCTTTCACCTTCTACGACATAATGACCTAAACCCAAGGCCGCAAGAGCAAATCCTTCTTCAGGTTCCATATGGGCATAAGGATAATAATTATGAGACTGCGCTGTACCACTGATGTGCGGATAAAAATAATCTCCATGCCGATGACCAACAACCTCCTGAATAATAATCGCCATTTTTTCATCCTCAGATTTATAATTAACTGCTTTTAAATAATCCCTGGCAGAATCAGAGTAAATAGATGCATAAACCATTTTTATTGCATTCTCAGCCTGCCTTAACCTTATTTTAAAACTATCATTATTATTGGGAAGCAAAAACGTATTAAATATACCAGAAAATGGCTGATTAACAGAGTCCTCCAATAAGCTTGATGATCGAATAGCAATAGGCTTTTCAACTAACTTTAGAAATATTCTCAATTTATTTCTTAAATCGAAAGACAGTCGTCCTGCAAGGAAATGTTTTTGAATTACACTGTAATCCTTTTCATTTATGATCACATCAAACAACTGATTATCCTCAAGAAACTGATCAAACTCATCCGTACCAATAATAACAGTTATTGGTGTCCTGATTTTTATCTCAGGTACCAGATTAGAAAAGTTAAAATTATAGATCAGGGTACTGATAAAAGCAAGTCCACGACCCTTCCCACCTAAAGAACCAGACCCCATATTAACAATATTATGCTCATCCAGGATAGATGCCTCATCAAAACCGACTATCATTCCACGACTTTTTTCCAGTCTTCTCCTTTTAATTATCTGAATAATAAGTTCCCTCATTTCATTCAAATTCTTAAAATCGCTCACCTTCAAAGGGCTGATTGCTTTTGCTATCTTCACTTCACCCCTGGCCATCAACCACATAGAGAAGTGATTTTTCATGGCATGATAAACCAAAGAATCCTCAGGAATAGTCTCCAGTGAGGCCTCAAATTCTTTCATTGACCGAGCCACAGCAATTTTCCTGCCCCGGTTATCCCGATAAACAAAGTGACCAAATCCTAAATAATAATTTATAAAATATTTAAGCTCCTGAACCAATGAATCAGAATCTTTATACATAAAATGAGCGTTCAACTCTTCTGATCTTCTTCTGTTCTGTGGATCAGATGACTGAAGGACAAGAGGCAAATTCTCATATTTCTTTTTTACTTCACTTATCAAATCAAATCCGGCATTATCTGATAAAATTCCTTTTCTTGGAAACCGTATATCAGATATAACACAAAGCAAATTATCTCCAAATTCATTAATAATAGCCTGGGCATCCTCATAAGTTTTAGCATGAAGAATTTTGGGTCTTGCACGCAGTCTTAGCACCTTATACATATCATCACTACCCACATCTTCAATAAGGTGTTGGGTTTGCTCCAATACAAGAGAATATAAAATGGATAAATACTTAGAATAAAAAACCGGGCTATCTTCTACAAGAAGAATGACTTTTGTTATTCCAAGCTTCACATCATTTGGCGCATTTACCACATCCTCCAGTAACTTTACCATGGTAAAAAATACTTTAGAATCACCATTCCATACATATAGATTTTCAGGGACCTTTGGTATGACCAGGTTTTTCTCAAAATAAGGTACATCACTGCTATTATTTAATAAAAGACATGTAGGAATATATGGAAAGTCCTTCTCAATCTTTCTTCCCAGGCGAATAGATGCCTTTTTATTCACACCAACCATGATAATAATAATATCGAAATGCCTATTACTTAACCTTTTCAATGCTTCCTGTTCAGAAGACACTCCGGTTACCCGAGGCATTGAAGTCAGGTTCATCTGATTATATTCGCCAAGAATATGATCAGAAAACCGACCTTCACCTTCAATTATATAAGCATCATAAAGTGTAGCAACAAGCAATATTTCTTTCACTTTAAAAGGCATAAGCTCATGAAAGAGATTTCGTTCTGAATTATGCTTATCAAGGAATTTTTGTAATAATTTCTGAGTTGTAAGTTGTTTGGTGGCATTATTTGAATTCTTCAAAGGAAACTTAGCATTATCTTTGGAAGTTTGTATTATTTCCCTTGCTTTAATGCCATTTATATATTCAACTATAAGGCCTGTAATATTCTCTAACATTCTTTTTTCCCTATTAAGGAATGGCCCGATGTCAGCCTCAGGGAATTGTTTAGTATAATAAACTGCCAACTGTCCTTTTTGTTCATCAATGCTAATAAAATCAAAAGTCAGCACCCATTTTGTTTTAATAAAATTGGAACTATTAAACTCTTTACCAAAATAATTAAGACAGACCTCAGCAGCCTCCGGGTACTTCATTGCTTTTGAGATCTGCAATATGATGTTTCCCATTGTTTCTTCAATACTTTTCCCATAACTAAACAGAGCATTTATCTGATTTAAACAGGAAAGCTCCTTAAGATTATCAGTCTTTTCAGCTAAAAGCTGCTCCAGATACTTGTCAGAATTCGAAATCTCATTCATGCTTAAGAAAGTTCATTTAGCAAATTGAACAATTATCACCATATAATGACGCTTAAAGTTAAACTTTTTAAACAAAAATTGATATCTGTCTAGCCTAAAAAATAATTAGGAAAGAAACACTCAATATAAAGCCTCTAAAATCACACATAAAAAAAGCCTTCAAATGAAGGCTTTTAAACTTTATAGAATGTAAAATATTAATTTTAAACTTCCCATGTATTACCACTTTTGAGTAAATCATCCATATTCTTTATTTTTGAAGACTCTTTAACTTTGTTAATTTGGTTTTCCATAGCCTGATCATAAGTTGGAGCAGATACATTCCTAATAACGCCTAAAGCTAC
>JAOZKQ010000428.1 GCA_029935275.1 Bacteroidales bacterium
ATGTAGTCGGATTTTCCATGGTCTGCTAGTTTTAAGACATCATTATTATTGCAGGAATAAAAAAGCAAGAGAAAGACAAGGAAAAAAGAACTGTTTTTTAGGAGGCTGGATGCAAAAGGGATCATGATCTCGGAATTTTAGGATTTATTTGAGTAAAGTTAGAAATATTCCCTGATATAGCTAAGAATTTTAATATGTATACTGACAGTAGGGACTTATCAATTACTTAAAAGTAAAGATCGGAAATGTGGAACAGTATTTTCCATTTTTCCGATCTTAAACATGAAGTTTATATCTAAGTCTTGCCCAAATCTGTAAATGAGATTATGCTTTCCCTGAACCGAAAATTAATCAGGTTTGTAGCCTGCCCTCACTGAATTGGAAAGTGCTAAAAAGATACCGGATGCCTCTGCTATAGATTGGAGCTGATTTTTCTTTGACGGATTGGTATTAAACTCAACCCAAAGGCCTTCTACTGAATGAGACCTTTCCAGCCTGTTTGATAGTTCAAGTGCTTTATCTTCCTCTATAAAGCCATCTAATACCTTTGGAAGGGATAAAGCATATTCACCCAATTCAGCACAATGCCCATGCGGAACTTCATCTTCTGATAATTTTTCATAAGTAGCCTTAAGACAGACAGAAACAGCCTGAAAATAATCAGCCATTTCATCCCGTTTCTGCTTATTTGCCTTAGCCAGGCTATCTTTTAATCCAAACAATGCTTTAGCAACATCAATTATGTCCTTTATTATACTTATCATTTTGTGCTTTTTTAAATTTTCTTTTATGTAAACCGATTTTATTTGCGAGGATAACTCATCCCCGCAAGACCTGTAAGAAACCACTAAAAATAATTATTCATAAAAATGATTTCTCAAAATTTGCATCCCAGCATCAAACTGAGACTTTAAGTGGAACTTAGCAGTCTAGTATTTACGGACCGGTTATATACCAACCCAGCCCAATACTATTGCCACGTATATCTGGCCCAACTGAACCCTTTCCATGAAAATGGTCATTAAAATTCCAGACATTATCACCTTTTCTTAAAACGCCCATAACAATGCCAATACGGTCGTTTGGCTGGTGATCATCAATGGCTTCAAACCAGGCTTGCCTGACCGTCATTTTGGAATCGACCATATTCTTTGCAAATGCACCGGAGAATTGATTTCTTACAGCCGCATTGGTGTGAAATCCCAATAACAAATGCAAACCATCAAATTCCTGTTTCCAGTTTCTAAAAGGCTCCTGCCCATCATTACCTCTACCCATTACCTGGCAGGAGTATAAAGCCAGCCACTCAAGATCTTTGTCACCCCAGTCCCCGGTTGCATCATTGTTATCCAGCCTTGAATCATCATGCGAATTATTCTCAAAAGTAAAATGACCAACATTGCCATGACCAACATAAAAAGTAATATCCGTGTTATCAATCCATTTGCTATCCTCTGGTCCTTTAAAATCCTGCTCCCATGCATCAAGGCCTCTCCATGAAAATCGCCGGACTACTCCATCAGCATTCATCTGATCTTTAAAACCCTGTTCAAGTCCACCAAACTGGTTAAAAACTGCATTTTCTGTACCATAGTCCCTTACACCCCCAACTTTAAGGCTGGGAAATTCAAGAAGTTTTGTAATAATGGTTTGATCAAATTTAATTACCTGATTGACCTGAACAAATACACCATTATTGTCTGTCACTTCCAGGCTAAGGACTTCGTGCATATCCTTACTACGCTGAACGAGAGAATAACTCAATTTGGTATCACCCTCTTTTGTACCAAAACTGGGTGAACTCCAACGGATTTTATATGGAGGAGAACCTCCCTTTATCTCTGCATTAGCAATAACCTCATTAGCTTTTAAGCTAATTTTAAAGCTGAGGGCAGGTACATATTTTATATCATCGGTTGCAGGAAGGGAATATTGCAAAAGAAATACTTTTTGCCCTCCTATTGTCGCAGTTCCTGAGCATTCATAATAGGGAATGAGTGTATGAACCTCTTTTTGGCTTAATGGGGGTGCATAGTAAAACAAACGGGTTCTTATATCCAGATCCTGAAATTCCCCGTTTGGCATCAACTGCTTGTAAATTTGTTTATATTGCTCTTTTACTTTTTCCGGATTCAGAAGAGTAACCATTTCAGCTTTGCCCAGGCTACGGTTCGCATATTTGACCTGACTTACTATTCCATCGCCATAAAAACTGGCACTAATTTTAGCTCCGGGCCCTTCAATTGGAACTTTATTTTTACTAATATTAAATGTAACACGGGTATTAATAGCAGTCTTTGAAACAGAATTTCCTCTTTTATTGGTCAATACCAGCCAATTGTTTCTGGAATTTGCCTTGCCCTCTGCTGGCAGCAGGCCTGATTTACTTAAGGCTGTAATAAAAATTTCCTGCGCCACTTCAGGAGCAGGTGTTTTGACAGCCTTAAGCTTCTCAATATCAAGTGATTCCGCTATAACTAACTGTCCACTCTCATCTTTCTTCTCTTCACCCAGAATTTTTGTTGGTACAGAAAAATGCCGATTCGCATCAATTATAGCGATACGCCCATTATTATCGATGTACCTTACAGATTCCAAAAAGGCTTTATCTATTGGTAAGATTTGTAATAATTTTTCCGCTGATTCGTTTGAAATCCCGGATTTTGTAACCTTGTAAACCTCGATAGTCTGTTTTTCTACCTGTTTACAGGATGTGAGAAATACTGTTGCAATTAGAGTAATCAAAAAAATAATACATAAT
>JAOZKQ010000429.1 GCA_029935275.1 Bacteroidales bacterium
TACCGGTGAAATAGATGTCGGGAAGGCCGTCATTATTTATATCTCCAATGGCAACTCCTGCACCATTGTACAAATAACTATAGTTAAGATGATTAAAGTCTTCTGTTTCTTTTATGGTATTTCTGAAGCTTATCCCCGTTCTTTTATGTGAAAGAAGGGTAAATTGCATATTTCTATTCCCACAAGAAAAAAATCCTATGGTAATAATAAGGAGGAAAATAAAGCCAATTCTATTTTTCATTAGAAACTCATGTAGAATACGAGGGTAATAAAGCTACAAAACTAAATAAGAAGAGCTATAATGCAAGTATAAATAAAAAAAAAGACAGGCTTTTGGCCTGTCTTTTTTAAATATTTATCAAAATTCTATTTGGAAGGATTCCACCAAAGTCGTGTGCTTCCTTTATCTGGTCCACCAAGTTTTGTTAAGGCATCTTCAACAGCTACTGAATTCTGCTCATATTCACTGCTGACAAACTGTACCCGGCGCATCATCTCATTTGCTGCAACATCAGCATTTTCCGAAGCCATTCTATCATACATCTTAGGAAAATCTGTCCGACGTGCCTCAGCCCAGGCTTCCCATCCATCAGGATACAATGCAAGCCATTTCTGCGTCATTATTTGCTCCAGGGCATTTGCTGCGTCAAATTTTACAGGAATAGTAGAAACCGGAGTTGCTGCATCATGTGTAGCGATTGGTACATTGGCGCTTTGCTGATAGGCTGCAATGGCGGCATCGTCAATGCCCCAGTACTTCATACTCATCTCTATACCTGAATTGTATAATTCTTCAGCAGATCCACCCATGTTCCAGTTATTCAATGCTCCTTCAGCCCTCAGAAAATAGGCTTCAGGTGAAAGCATGATTTCCCATGTGATTACATCCTGCTGGTCAACAGGTATCCATTTGGGACCTATCCTGGAGAGTTTGTCATAAAATAATTCTGGTTTAGCAAGGTCAACTACTTCATATCCGTTGCGAAGGCCTCTGTAGTCACCAAATTCAGGGTCAACCGCAGGAGAGAAGAAATGCTCCATACGTGGATCATCGTAGCCTCTCAGTACACTCTCCATATTTGAGCTCATGCGGAACTCATTCCATGGAATCATCCTCGGCATATTATGTTTAGAGTTGGCTGTACACTGGAATGCGGCATCATCAGCATTACTTAACATTACACCAGCTGTTACAGCTTTCTCAGCCTCAGCTTGAGCCAGGCTGGGTTCCACGTAGGATATCCTCAAAGCAATTCGAAGTCTTAGTGTATTGGCGAATGTGATCCATTTCCCAATGTCACCTTTATAAATCTGATCATTATTGCCAAAAGCATTTCCAGCACTGTTAGCAGTTAGTATAGAAAGTGCAGCATCCAGTGTAGTGAAAAAATCATGATACAGGTCCTGTTGGCTATCATAAGGCACGCTTGACTCACCATTATTTACCTGAGAATAAGGAATAGGTCCCCAGTAATTGGCAATACGCTCATATAATATAACCTTATAGATCTGAGCTACAGCATTCATTGTTTCAAATCCGGGATTCTCAACGGGATCGGTTGCATCCAGAACTTCACCCAGATTGTTAGGAACGTTGCCATAGAATGACCTCCAGGCCCCATTCAGCCATCCTCCAACCAAAACGTACCTGTCAGAACTAAAAGCATTTTGTGTATTGGCAAAATACTGGCAATAGTGATCTGCAAACAGGTTTTGTGATGTCTGATGGTAATTCATATAGAACCCTCTATACTGCACGCGTGCATACATATTACCCAGAGTAGCCGCATCCAGCTCGGTTAAGACCCTTTCGTTGGTATTGATTTCTTCGAAATCATCCGTACAACCGGAGAAAACGAATGTCATCATTAAGCCGACGAATGCAATTTTTAATATATTTTTTGTCTTCATATTTATAAGTATTTAAATTTACTTCCTAAATTAAAATTTAAACCTGGCGTTTAAACCAAAGGTTCTTGTAGATGGAATAGAAAAGCCCTCAAGACCCTGAATATTACCAGTACCTATGGACATATTAGGATCAATAATCTCTGAAGGGTTATACAGGAAGCCAAGGTTTCTTCCATAAAGTGAAAGAGAGATGCTTTGAACTATAGAAGTACTAAAGTTAAAGGTATAACCCAGTAAGACCTCCCGAAGACGAACATAGGAAGCATCATATCGGTAAGGTTCTCCGATTGGTGTGTTTCTTCCACCCAGTGAATGCCAGTATGCTTCTGCTGTTGTTTGGATCGTATTTTCGCTACCATCAGTCTCCATTACACCATCAACCACAAAACCTTCTCTTCCTTCAAGAGTAGCAGCTGAATAACCATCAAATGTAAGGTTCGCTTCTGTGAAAGAGAATACATCACCACCCATTCGCATATCTATAACTGCACTCAGACTGAATCCCTTCCAAGTAAAGTTATTGATTAAACCACCCATCCAGTCAGGATTTGCAGTACCCATAGGCATGGTTTGTCCGGCACTGGTTACCGGCAGGCCAAGATCATTGATCAATATCCGGCCCTCATCGTTCCTTATAAAACCTCTGGTATATATCTGACCATAAAGTTCTCCTTCAACAACCTTCATAGTTGTCATCCAACTTCGGCCACGGGTGGTATATTCTGATAATTCATCCGTTAGTTCAATACAAAGGTTTTCGTTAACGGAGAAATTAAATGAGAGGTCCCATGAGAAATCTCCGATAACAAGCGGGGTTGCATTCAGGGTTAGCTCTATTCCTTTGT
>JAOZKQ010000430.1 GCA_029935275.1 Bacteroidales bacterium
GATGCCGAAGCCAACGAAGTAAATGATGTGTTACAGACTAACAATAAAGTGCAAGATTTTTTGCTCATTTAATAGAAAAAGGTTACACTTTGAATTTCCATGTTTTACTTAAGGTGCTTTTTTAAAGTTGATTATGTGTTTTTCAGCAGACCCTATTTATTTTACCAGGCTATATATCCCAACCTTCCACCGATTATCTTTCCTTCAAAGCTTTTTGTTTTGTATTCAGTGATGAGTCTTAACACCGGGCTTACATCTCACTATTTGGTAGTGCTTAGCGTAGTTCTGCCATAAATCTTTAACGGGATATCAAGTGCCCCACCTGCTTTGAGGATACCTGATGCAGGTTCCATCTCAAAAACACCTTTTGATTCCTCTGCAAGGTAAGGGCCTTAGGTTAATTTTTAGGCATTAAGTGAAAGTGCCAATAGAAGAAGAATAAAAAGGAAAAGGAATTTTTATTTATAATCCAAAATTGATACATTTTCAAAATTAAAGTTTAACCTGCTTTAGGATGAAGATTCCGTAATACAATATATGTTTTTACCCTGCATCAAATAAGACCTATTTCTTTTCCTGCTTCTTCAAAGGTAGCAAGTACCTTGTCAAGTTGTTCATCCGTATGCGTGGCCATGTAACTGGTGCGCAAAAGTTGTTGCCCCTTTGGTACTGCCGGAGATAAAATAGCATTGACATACACTCCATGATTAAGTAAGGCCCACCAGGCGGAGATGGTTCTCATGTCGTCACCTATAAGGATTGGAACGATTGGGGAAATCGAATTTCCAATATTGAAACCAAGTTTTATTAAACCTGTTCTCATTTTCTTTCCATTTTCATTTACACGCCTTATTCGTTCAGGTTCTTCCTCCATAACCCTCAGTGAAGCCATAGCTGCAGCTGTGTTGGCTGGTGTTATACTGGCACTAAAAATCAAGCTTCGGGCATGGTGTTGAATGTAGTGGATTACCTGTTCATCACCGGCAATAAATCCTCCCAGTGAACCAAATGATTTACTAAAAGTGGACATGATCAGATCAACTTCATCAGTAAGTCCGAAGTGTGCCACAGTGCCATGTCCATTACCGAAAATTCCCATTCCATGTGCATCATCAACCATTAGCCTTGCTTTGTACTTTTTACTTAAATATGTAATTTCTGGTAGATTTGCAAGATCCCCTCCCATACTGTATAGTCCGTCCACCACAATTAGTTTACCGGTATTTTCTGGGATGCCAGATAATACTTTTTCCAGGCTGTTCATGTTATTGTGTGAAAATCTCCTGATATCTCCTAATGAAAGAATAGCCCCATCAACTATACTGGCATGGACTTCTTTATCGAGAATTACAACATCTTTGCGACTAATAATAGCGCTTATGACTCCCAGGTTAACCTGCATACCAGTAGAAAAGATTAAAGCTGATTCCTTACCAACCCATTTTGCCAACTTCCGTTCCAGCTCATGATGCAAATTCAGGTTTCCATTTAAAAACCTTGATCCCGTACAACTTGTACCCTGTTCCAGTGTTGCTTTTATTGCTGCTTCTTTAACCTGTGGGTGCATGGTAAGGCCAAGATAGTTATTCGAACCACACATGATTACCCTTTTCCCCTTATAAACAGATTCCGTACCCTCATTACTGCTCATCTGAATAAAGTATGGGTAATAACCACCGGCTATTGCCTTTTTTGCAATGGTGTAATTGTAGGCTTTGTCAAAAATATCAGCCATCTTAGTATTTATTTATTAATCATTTAGAATTTTTTACAAAAAAAATATAAAGAAATGATAATTAAAGACTTGTTACTTTTTCAAACTTTTCTTTGCTTTTTTCAGGCTCTGATCCATATAAAATCGAATAAGCCAGGGGAATATTCGGTTTACATGATAGATAAACCTGGAATCTCCCGGAAAGATATAAAATTTTTTTTTAAGAATTCCTTTGACCAATATTTTTGCCACATCATCCGGTGACATTCGTTTAGTACTTTCCGACATGTATTTGGTTTCCGGAGGTTTGTTTTGATTCTCATGTTTAAAACCCTCGGTTTCAGTGTCAGGTGGGAATACAACCGAAACCCTGATTGAATGTGGTTTCAGTTCATTCCTTAAAGTCTCACTTAATCCAACAATAGCGTATTTTGTTGGGGTATAGGTAGCATATCCCATCATACCCATAAATCCTAAAACAGACGTAATGTTTACAATGTGGCCTTTTTTGTACTTTATGAAAAAAGGAAGAAGAATCAGGATTGGAACCAACTGGCTGTAATAATTGACATCCATGTTTTGCCGGAAATCATCAATAGTCAGCTTTTTAATGTATTGGGGGTATGCATATCCAGCGGCATTAATCAAATAATCAGGAATGCCATATTGGTTTATAAAAGCTTCGAGGCGGGGTTTAAGTTCCTCCATATTTGTGGCGTCACAGGAAATAAAAGCAATGAATTGCTGGGGCAAATTTTGCAAACTATGTATTTCCTCAGCAGCTTTTTGTAATTCTTTATTCCGGCGGGCTACCAGGCAGAGACTCCCTCCCAAAGTGGCTATTTTTTTTGCCGTAGCAAATCCCATACCCTGTGAGCCACCAATAATTACTGTAATTTTTTGTTGAAAAGGTTTATTACTATAGTATCCTGGAGGATTAACTTTTTTATTCATGGAAGAAGCAGGTATAACATGGAATGCTGAATTATTAGTTTTGTTTGTCATTTTCTGAAATGTATTATACATTTTAAAATGTATTGA
>JAOZKQ010000431.1 GCA_029935275.1 Bacteroidales bacterium
TGTAAAACTTGAAAATATGACACTTGAAGAAGCCGGAAAGCTTATTGAAAAAAAATTAGTTGGGTTTTTAAGTTATCCGACTGTAACGGTAAAATTTACATTGAAAAATGTAACGGTTTTAGGAGAAGTAAATGACCCCGGTAGATATTATTTTGATGAGCAGGAAATTAATATCTTTCAGGCTTTAGGTTATGCAGGGGATATCGCTTATTATGGGAATAGAAACAAAGTAATGGTAATGAGAGAAGAAAATAATATTATTACAAAAAATTACCTGGATTTAACCAGTGAGTCTTTAATTGAATCCTATTATTTTTATATTAAACCCAATGATGTTATTTATGTTGAACCCCTTAAGAAAAGAAATTGGGGAATGCAGGAATTTCCATTTGGGGTAGTCCTTTCCGCTTTATCAACACTGGTTATAGTACTTACTTATCTTCAGCTATACGGGCAAGGGCAATAGGATTGAAAATGTTTTCCTGGAATTTAAAATTATTAAGAAATGACGAATCAAAAAAAGCATGAAGCTGATTACATTGACCTTCGGGCGATGTTGAAAGAGTTCAGGAAAAACTGGTATTTATTCGCGTTCTTTCTTATAGGGGCTTTAGGAATTGCCTATGTCTTTAATAAGTTTGCCCCGCCGGCATATAAAGCTACTGCCTCACTTATGATATCTTCTCCGGAAAATAGCCGTAGTACTGGTAGGTCTGAATATATTGAAGGCCTTGAATTTAAAGCTCCGGATAAAGAACTTGAAAATGAGATAATGATCTTAAAATCGATGCCAATGGTAAAGGGTGTTGTAAAATCATTGGCATTAAATGTGAATTATTATTCCAAAGCTGATTATCTGCCTTATAGATTTACCGGTTTTAAAAGTATAGGTAAGTATTTTTTAAGGGAGATGTATAAAAGTTCACCTTACGAGGTGGTTATTGACCATGCACATCCACAACCGGTTGGGGTAAATTTTAATATTGCAATAATTAATCAAAATGAGTTTTATCTGAAGATAAATGAAAAGGATGTTCTTATCTATGATTATCAAAATGATATAATGTTAAATAATGAAGATGATCATAAAAATATACTGGTTTCCGGGAAATTTAATTTTGGTCAGGAAATAAATGGAGATGATTATTCATTTAAAATTTTCTTAAGTTCAAATTATAATGATGTTTATAAAGATATTGATCTTTATTTTTCTTTTAATAGTATTTATGGTCTTGCAAAATTATATAAAGGACTCCTGGATATATACCCGGCCAATGAGAAAGCAACAATTGTTAATATTTCTTTTGAGGCTAAGAATAAAGTTAAGGCTATTGATTTCTTAAATGGCCTTACCAGTGCTTATCTTCAGAAAGACCTTACAAAAAAGAATTTTTTAGCTCAAAGTACAATTGAATATATTGATCAACAGATTTTGAAAATTTCAGATTCCCTGAGTAGCTCAGAGCAGAAATTGCAAAGTTTTAAAAGGAGGAATCAGGTTATGGATATAGATGCCAAAACCGCAGGTGTTGCTCAGCAATTAAGGGAACTTGAGGCTCAGAGAAATGAGATCAGGCAGAAATTAAGTTTTTATAAACAACTTTTTAAGCACTTTGAGGACAATAAGGATTCTTCCAAATTGCTTGCTCCCTCTACAATGGGAGTAAATGATCCGATATTGAATAGTATGATCCAGCAGTTGGCAGCATTGAATACTGAGAAAAATACCATGATAGATCGTAATTTGCAGAAGAGTTCCCGGTTCAGGACGGTTAGTTTGCAGATCCGGGATCTAAAAAGTTCCATTTCTCAAAATATTGAGTTTTTTATAAGTACTACAAGTACATCTTTAGGAGAGGTTAATACTTTGATTTCCAGGTACAGTTATGAGGAAAGTAAATTGCCTCAAACTAATCAACAGTTGCTGGAGATAACAAGAAAGTTTAACTTGAATGATGAGATTTACACTTTTCTGTTAAAGAAAAGAGCAGAAGCTCAAATTGCAAAAGCTTCTAATTTGCCTGATAGTGAGGTGGTAGAGCCGGCTCAACTGGTTGGTCAAACTTCTCCAAGAAAAAAAAGAAATTATTTGTTAGCATTATTTGTGGGTTTGTTTTTTCCCATTGTCATTATCCAATTGAAGAAATCATTGAACAATACAATTACAGAAAGAAGAGAAATTGAAAAAATTACACAACTCCCTATAGTTGGGAAGGTGTCACATAATCAAAATATTGCACCGGTTGTTTTGGCCACTGATCCTTCCAGCCCTATCTCAGATGCCTACCGTTCTTTAAGAACAAACCTGGAGTTTTATTTAAAAGGTAAGGATAAGGCAATTATTTTGGTCACCTCAACAATGGGGAATGATGGAAAGTCATTTACCAGTCTGAACCTGGCTTCAAGTTTTGCTTTTAACGAAAAGAAAACCATTCTGTTGGGTTTCGATCTTAGGAAGCCCAGTGAACTGTTTAAGGAGTTTGCTATTGATAATAACCCGGGAATTAGTTCATATCTTATTGGAAAAGTGAAATTGGATGATATCATTATAAAAACCCCGGTTAATAATATGGATTTAATTCCGGCCGGGCCAATTCCTCCAAACTCACTGGAGCTTATTTCAGGTCTGAAAACAGGTGAATTAATTTCCAGCTTAAAGAAGGATTATGACTATATTATTATAGATACTTCCCCGGTTGGAATACTTCCTGATGCCTTTGCCATGATGAAATATTCTGATATCAATTTAATGGTG
>JAOZKQ010000432.1 GCA_029935275.1 Bacteroidales bacterium
CAATGTTATCTTTTCCGATAAAATGTACCATTTTTGTTTCCTTGTCTTTCCAATAAGTCTCCCAGTTTTCTGTAAGTTCTTTTGTGGCAGAGATATAACCAATTGGTGCGTCAAACCAAACATAAAGTACTTTACCTTCTGCACCATCCACCGGTACAGGAACCCCCCAGTTCAGGTCACGGCTTACAGCTCTGGGTTGCAGGCCTGTGTCCAGCCATGATTTACATTGGCCATAAACATTGGTTTTCCAATCTTTATGATCTTCCAGTATCCATTTTTTGAGAAAAGGTTCATATTGATCTAAAGGCAGGTACCAGTGCCGGGTTTCTTTCAATATTGGCTTACTGCCGCTAATGGTAGATTTTGGTTGAATTAAATCTGAAGCACTTAATGAAGTACCACATTTTTCACATTGGTCGCCATAGGCATTTTCATTTCCACAGTGAGGGCAGATACCAGTAATATAACGATCAGCTAAAAACTGATTGGCTTCCTCATCGTAATATTGCTCTGAAGTTTTTTCAATAAATTTACCATCATCATATAATTTTCTGAAAAAATCAGAAGCAGTTTTGCTATGAACAGCAGAAGTGGTTCTTGAGTAGATATCAAAAGAAATACCAAATCTTTCAAATGCGTCTTTGTTAAGCTTATGAAATTTATCAACAATATCCTGGGGTGAGACTCCTTCCTGCCTGGCTTTTAGAGTAATAGGTACGCCATGTTCATCTGACCCGCATATAGAAATAACATCTTTTCCTTTAAGGCGTAGGTAACGGGTATAAATATCAGATGGGATGTAAACACCGGCCAGGTGGCCAATATGAATGGGACCATTTGCATAGGGAAGTGCAGAGGTAATAAGGTGTCTTTTAAAGTCGCTCATAATTTAATTGCTAACTGGTAAAATCTTACTTTTTCAAAAAGCTCGGTAAAGATAATTAAGATAATGGAAAGATTAGCTTTGGTTTGTTCCATTTCTATGATTAAGACCAAATAATTATTTGAAAAACAGAATGACTTTAAACTGTATTAAGAATGCTGTTGTAAGAAAGTTTTGCTAGATACTAAAGTTTCGATAATTTTGGGGAAATAAATTCACTATTTATGATTACACCTCCTTTATTAAAACAGGGCGATACAATTGGTATTATTTCTGCAGCAGGAAAGGTCGAAGAAGACAAAATTCATCCGGCCATAGCTTTGTTTAAAAGCTGGGGCTTAAAAGTAGTTTTGGGAAAACATGTTTTTGGGTCTTATCATCAGTTCTCAGGAAGTGATTTAGATAGAATGGAGGATTTGCAAAAGATGCTGGATGATCCTGAGATCAAAGCTATCTTTTCATCAAGGGGAGGGTATGGAACCATCCGGATAATTGATATGCTTAATTTTCAGGAGTTTAAAAGAAATCCGAAATGGATAGTGGGCTTTAGTGATATTACGGTGCTACATTCTTACCTGAACAGAGTTCTTGAAGTTGAGAGCTTGCATGCAGCGATGCCGTCAACATTTCCGGCAGAGGGAATGGAAAGTGAGACAATTAGTTCTTTAAAACAGGCCTTATTCGAAGGTTCTATATCATATGATTGTGCTGGTTATTCGCTAAATAGGGCAGGGAAAGTAAAGTCATCCCTTGTGGGAGGTAACCTTTCTATTCTTTGCTCATTATCAGGCACCCCAATGGATATTGACACAAGGGGTAAGGTCCTTTTTATTGAGGATGTTGGTGAATATTTATATCGTTTGGACCGTATGATGAGAACATTGAAAGCAGCGGGTAAATTGAAGTATCTGGCAGGATTGATCATTGGAGGGATGACCGATATGGAGGATAATGAGATTCCTTTTGGAAGTTCGGCTTATGAGATTATTTTTGAACTTGTGAAAGATTATGATTATCCCTTAGCATTTAATTTTCTTGCCGGTCATATGGAACCTAACCGCACTTTGATCCTGGGTAGGGAAATTTATTTTGAGGTTAGTGATAATTCTGCATACATTAAATTTTAAAATGAAATCTGAAGAAAAGAAAAAAAAACTAGGAGAAGTTGGAGAGGATATTGCAGCCAGGTTTTTGCTCCGAAATGGATATAAAATACGGCACAGGAATTGGCGGTTTGTCCATAAGGAGGTTGATATTATTGCAGAAAAGGATAATCAGTTAATTATTGTTGAGGTAAAAGCCCGTACAGATGAGGGCTTTTCTCGGCCGGATGAGATAATAACCCGCAAAAAAGAACGTTTTTTAATAGAAGCAACCGATGCCTATATTAGAAAATACGAAATTGATATGGAAACCAGGTTTGATGTGATTTTTGTATTTTTCAGCAAGGGAAAACCCTCCGTAGAACATATTGAAGATGCATTTTATCCTACTTTGTAAAGAAATAAATAGCGATTATGAATGTTGAATCTGTTCGGGAGTATTGCCTGAAATTGAAATCTTGTACTGAAGGTTTTCCTTTTGATGAAACCACACTGGTAATGAAGATAGCAGGTAAAATGTTCGCATTGATAAACCTGGATGAAAACCCTTCAGTAAATTTGAAATGTGATCCTGAAGAAGCCCTGGAACTCCGGGAAGAATTTGAAGCAGTGAAGTCTGGTTATCACATGAATAAGAAATATTGGAATACGGTTGAACTCAATGAAACTGTGCCTGATGACAGGCTGAAGATCTGGATCAAAAATTCTTATAAGCTCGTGGTTGCAAAGCTTCCTAAGGTGGTGAGAGAAGAACTTGGTTTTAATTAA
>JAOZKQ010000433.1 GCA_029935275.1 Bacteroidales bacterium
ATCATCGCTAAGGAAGTTAAAAAATTGCTTTTTGTTTTCATTTTTATAAAATTTATTGAATTAATTTATTATAGTAACATCCTCATTGTTCATATAATATTGTCTTATCTTATCTAAATCCGACCACTTTTTACACCCTCGCTATCCTGAATAGTAATTTCATATTCTTCACCAAAAGATCTATTTGCCCTGTACCGGGTAGAAATTCCACTTGTATATGCAATTTTCAATCCATGATTTTTACTTATCCTGTATGCAAATGCTGCACCAAACCTGGAATTCTTTTGTTTATCATTTTTTTCAATCCCATTGATAAGGGTTTCTCCCATCCCACTCCTTCCTACAGAGGCGGCAAGCCATATCCCGGGTTTAAAAATATAACTTACATGTATCTGAGCACTCACCAATGGTTTTTGCTTTATTGAATTTCCACTAAAGAAATCTTTATTCTCAGTAAAACCCCAGGCATTCAAATGCCCTTCAAAGATAATTTTTTTTAGTAAAACATAAGATCCTGCAACTCCGAATTTTATCGCCCATCTGTTTGCTCCCAGATTAATTAGTTTTTCAGGATTATATTGTCCCAGAGGAGGCCTTACTCTCACAAAGATTCCAAGATTAAACTTTTTCTGTTCCTGTTTAAAAAAATCTTTAACCCTAAATGGCCCTGAACCTATTAAGACCATTGAAATACGAACCAGATCTGGATGTAGTTGAATCAATGCTACTTACTAATCCCTCAAAATCCCCCAATGAGTACGGGGCAATCACATCAAATTTAGTCAATCTGTTAAACAGCTTAAAACTTCGGGCATAGGCCAGCACAATATTATTTAACCTGGCGTCTAAATCCTCAATTGGTAAAGTATTATCAACTAAAATATTTCCTGAGGAATATCCGTAGGATGCAATAGCAAAATTACCTCCGGTTGGAATTGCGGATAACAAGCGTGGCTCGAGGTCTTGTGAATAGGAAGATTGCATCTGAAAAAATGCAATAAGCACAAAAACAATATTTATTCTCCTGAATCTCATTCTGAATTTTTCCAGGACTGTTATTCAATAATAATTTAGTTTCTCATTTTCTAAAATTCCTTTCCAATAGCCACCGACAGCGACCAGGTATCAGTCCCTTCTTTAAAATCGAAGAAAAATCCGGGTGAAATGACCCAGGTTTTTGGAAGCTTAAAAACATATTCGCCACCCAACCGGATAATGCCAAGATTTTTATGTTTTTCAAATTCCATTCCGCTCCCGGCAAAAAAATTGATGTGCTTATTCAAGTTAAAATTTACCATTGCCGCTAAAAGTACCGCATTTTCACGGTTGAGGTCCTTCTCAAAAATCACATATTCACCCAACTCAATATCCGCCATGATTCCTATTTCCCAGCGGGGATGAAGCCGACGGAAATAATCGATCCCCAAAGAAGGAATAAAAACACCATCTGCTTCTTCCGCTTCAGGCGCTGACCCCTTTGGAATATAGGTGTAGCCTAATGCAACGGTCAGCAGGTTCTTTTTCTCCTGTTCGTGCTCCTGGGAAAAAGTATTGATAGAAAGGATGGTGATAAAGACAAGAAGAAATAGATTTGTTTTCATATAATGCTATTTTTCAATCAATAGGAAAAAGATTTAACTCCCCCAAAGTTTTGATACTTCGGAAAAGTTAAACCTGTTATTTCAAGTCCTGATTCGTATATTTACTTCACCAGTTTCACATCCTGCAACGGATAGCTTTCATCAAAGTATCGCTCTGTTGGTCCGTAGAAACGCAGATAAACAAACCAACTCTCTTTCGGATTGGTCTGTATCCAGTTCTTATCATCAACACCTTCCGGTTTTTTCATTTTTTTGGTGATTGATGATTAACTATTCTACCAATTCAGGGTCGCCGGGATACCATTCCTTGTCGAACCATGGGTCAAGCGGGCCATAAACACGGAACAACATATTCCATCCTCTGTTGGGAA
This sequence comes from Bacteroidales bacterium, assembly GCA_029935275.1. GTDB lineage: Bacteria > Bacteroidota > Bacteroidia > Bacteroidales > VadinHA17 > JANTGF01. The sequence goes on from JAOZKQ010000433.1 coordinate 1,973, forward strand.
TGGTTTGAATCCAGTTGTTCTTTTGCCCTTTTGGAGGTTTTGGGCCGAAATAAATATCAACAGAACCGTCTTTATTTACCTTTAGTCCTTTTTTATTTTGATCCAGTCCGGGGAAACGTTGGTCTGTTTGCAGCATGGCACGTGTCTGGTTATCATACAGTGTGAACGACCAGAAATCTTTTGCAGGCACATTCGGTGGAACATGAACTTTGTAAGTCTTGCTGCCGTCTAAAGGATTCAGATCTTTGTCGAGATAGGCCACGGCATATTTGGAACCTTTACCGATAATTTTCTTGGCCATGGCCGGCGTGATTCCGGTGGCATAAAAATGGAAAGCGGCACGGGCGTCTATCAGGCTCACACCATCCACTTCAAACTTATAGCTGCCGCCCACAAAAGGGTTGGTCCACACTTTACTGTTTTTAGGGAACAGCAAAAATGCTTCATCCCTGGGTCTGGCGATTAATGTACGGGCTGTTACCGAACCCACTTCCGCAGATTGTGTCAATATCTTTTTCATACGAGCATCAGGCTTAAACTCTTTGCCTTTTTCAATGCCAATTGAAGCAAAATAACCCAATATCTCAGGATTCTGGCCATAAGCCGGTTCTGATTGAACCACTTCATTTATTTCGTCGTATATCGTAACATCCATATTGTGAATGGTATTGTGTGGTACACCAGAAGCATTCACAAAATTCATAGGTGTTGGATTGTCCTTTTGAGAAAGTGGATAACTTTTAAATACTTTCTTTGTAAGATCAACTGCTGGTTTAGG
>JAOZKQ010000074.1 GCA_029935275.1 Bacteroidales bacterium
TGAACCTCCAACGCACCATGAACGAGGTAGAATCACAAATCTCAGCTTCCCGCCGGGCTTATAATGCGGCAGTTACCGATTTTAATAACGGGGTACAAATGTTTCCCAGCAGCATTATTGCCGGCATGATGAAGCTCTCCACTAAAAAAGTATTTGAAATACCCGAAGTGGAACGTCAGAATGTAAATGCCAAAGATTTATTTAACAGTTAAACATTTCGACAAAATATTTTTCAAAAACGAAACGGGACAATATGTCCCGGGAATTACCATTAACGATACAATCATTTAATATATCTATGAAGTCAATCGATGAATTACACAAACTATACGAGAACCAGCTAAAACCAAATCTGATTTCACTTGAGAATCAAAGAAAGAACCTGAAAAATAAATATATATTCTATGGACTGGGTATTGTCCTTTCCTCCCTCATGGTTTTCTTTTTTAGTAAACAAAATTCAATTATTTTATATATTGGAATAGCTGGTATTATCACATTTATCATTCTGTTTTTCATGCTAAAGAAAGCCAAAAACCTATATCGTCATAATTTTAAGGTAAATGTGGTTAAAGAAATTATTCAACTAATTAATCCGGAATGGAGTTATGAACCAAATGGCCGAATATCGGAGTCAAATTACAGAAACAGTAATTTGTTTCCAAGCCATTATGACCGGTATAAGGGTGATGACCTGGTAAGCGGGATCATTGAAAAAACTGATTTCCGTTTTTCGGAATTACATACCGAGTACAAAACCGTTACTACAGATAAGGATGGAAAAAGAACAGAACAATGGCATACTATTTTTAAAGGGCTTTTTGCCCATGCTGATTTTAATAAAGAGATTAAAGGTGAAACCCTTGTATTACCTGATACAGCTGAAAAACTGTTTGGAAACTTTGGTAAAAAACTACAATCTGCCAGTGGAAGGGGAAAACTAATCAAACTCGAAAACACTGAATTTGAGAAACAGTTCGTAGTTTATGGTTCAGATCAGGTTGAAGCCCGCTATATCCTTACACCTACCATGATGGAGGCTATGGTCAGGATTAAAAAGAAATACAACAAAAATGTTCATTTTGCATTTTCCGGTAGCAGGGTATATATGGCTATTAGTTTTAGTAAAGACCTTTTTGAACCCCGGGTGTTTAAATCAGGGGTTCGTTTTGAAGATATGGAGCAAATGAATGAACAGTTTAGCATCATTCAAACCATAATACATGAAATGAACCTGAATACCCGGATTTGGACGAAGGATTAAGGGTCACTGGAAATGGTAAAATTATTTGTTCCTTCCTAAGCTGGTCAAGTCAGAAAATAGATTACTAAAAATTTAATTTGAGATAATTGTAATCTAACACTTCGCAAGTTGTTTATCTGTTTATGCGTTTATTTGTTTATATCTGCACTTTAAGGAAAACGAATAAACAGTTAAACGAATAAACATTTTGATATCCATAAAAGATATTTTGCCAAAAAACGCACAGCCTGCTCAGTTTTTTCGGGGAATGCTAGAAATAATAGCCTAATACTGAAATACCCCGAACTCCGAATGTATGGTCAGTGTCTTCCCTGAGTTTCTATTGCAATGACCAATGATCCGGGCATCCACATCAAACTCCCTGGAAATGGAAATAATTTCACCGGCCAGATCTTTTGGAACATACAATTCAAAACGGTGTCCCATATTGTAAACCTTATACATCTCCTGCCAGGAAGTACCGGATTGCTCCTGAATAATCCGGAACAAGGGAGGCACAGGAAACATATTATCTTTAACAATATGTAGATTTCTCACGAAATTAAGAACTTTAGTCTGAGCCCCTCCTGAACAATGGATCATTCCATGAATATCATAGCGAAAAAGACCTAAAATCTTTTGTATAATGGGTGCATAAGTCCGGGTAGGTGATAAAACCAGTTTACCAGCAGTAATACCTATATCCTTAATTTCTTCTGCCAGCCTATATTTTCCGGAATAAACCAGATCTTCAGGAACGAGTGGGTCAAAACTTTCAGGATATTTCTCTGCCAGATAATGATGGAAAACATCGTGGCGGGCTGAAGTAAGCCCGTTGCTACCCATCCCCCCATTATACTCTTTTTCATAACTTGCTTTTCCAGAAGAAGAAAGGCCAACAATAACATCACCCGGCTGAATATCTGAATTATCAATAACTTCAGAGCGCTTCATCCTTGAAGTAACTGTAGAATCCACAATAATTGTACGCACCAGATCTCCCACATCAGCAGTTTCACCCCCGGTGGAATAAATAGAAACTCCCATTTCACGAAGTTCTTCCAGCACCTCTTCGGTGCCCTTAATAATGGCTGAAATTACTTCTCCCGGAATAAGATTTTTATTCCGGCCAATGGTTGATGATAACAGAATATTTTTTGTTGCACCCACACAAAGCAGGTCATCAAGATTCATTACTATGGCGTCCTGGGCTATACCTTTCCAAACATTCAGATCTCCTGTTTCTTTCCAGTACAAGTATGCAAGGGATGATTTAGTTCCGGCACCGTCCGCATGCATGATATTACAATATTCTGAATCACCTCCAAGAATATCAGGTACAATTTTACAAAAAGCATTCGGGAAAATACCTTTATCTACCCCGGCTATAGCATTATGGACATCTTCTTTTGAGGCCGAAACTCCTCTGCGGGCATATCTATCATCCATAATAACTAAAATTTCTTCTAAAGAAAATTGAAACTCATGGTTTAACAAAAAACAGGCATCGAAATGAAATCACAAAAAAACTACTGATTACTTGTCTCCGGCACATAATCAGTTCTAAGCACTTTCATCTCTGTTCTTCTGTTTATCTGGTGGCAAATTTCCTGTTCATCCTGAATTGATAATGCATTAATAAATTTAGCATCAAGTACATCTCCTTCTTTCAGAAAATCGTAAAGTTTTGCTGTTTTAGCATCCACAAGCCTGGGCTGTGCTTCACCATAACCTTTTGCTGTTAACCGGTCACTGGCAATTTCTTTGCTGATCAGATAATTAATAACAGACTGCGCCCTTTTCTGAGATAACTGCTGGTTAAAGGCTTCTGTATCCCTGTTATCTGTATGTGATCCCAGCTCAATCGTAATATTGGGGTTATCATTCAAAACTTCCACTAATTTATCCAATGCAACCATAGATTCAGGCCTCAGGTCCCATTTTCCAAAATCATAAAAAATATTAGGCAACTCTATAGGTTTATCAATTGAAGCCATTTCCAGCGTCATCCTGTAATCTTTGCTCTCCGCCTGACCTTTTGTAGTCTCCCTACCTTTAGAGTTCAGGTAACCCTCCTTGGATGCAAGAAAAATATAATCAGTATTTGGTTTAAGGTTAAACCTGAAAGTACCATTACCACTTGTTTTATTATCCAATGTAGTACCATCACTTCCAATCAGTTTGACATTTGCATCAGGAATAGTTGATTCTGTTTTATGATCTACTACAAGCCCTCGGATAGTAAACATTAAAGGAGGTAAGGAAAAGGCAAATATATCATCATTACCTTTCCCTTTACGGGTAGAACTAAAAAAGCCCCTTTCGGTTTCATCTTCAAAGACAATTCCAAAATCATCGGCAGATGAGTTAATCGGATATCTCATATTTTCAACATTCCAACTTCCGCCAGATTCTTCAACAGCCCTGAAAATATCAAGTCCCCCCATTCCCATATGCCCGTCGGAAGAAAAATAAATACTCCCATCCTTATGAAAATAAGGAAACATTTCATTCCCCACTGTATTAATATCTTCACCCATATTCTCAGGTTGGCTCCAATCAGATGACACACCCTGACGCGTTACTTTCCATATATCATGACCACCATAGCCACCAGCCATATCTGCAACAAACAAAAGGGTAAAACCATCTTTGGAAATAGCCGGATGTGCCGTAACCAGACTGTCTGACAGCAAACCTAAGGATTCAGGCCTGGACCAGCCATCACCAGTTCTTGAAGTCTCCATTATCTGGCAACCTAGCCGTTCTCTTTTGCTAACTTCACATCTCGTAAAATACATCGTATTATAATCAGCAGTAAAAGAAGGGGTGCCTTCTTCAAACTCGGTATTAATTTTTGAATCGAGCGGAACAGGAACGCCCCATTTACCTTTTCTGTCCATTTTTGTTGTAAAAATATCACTAAATTCCTGTCCGGTAGCTCCATGGATTTTATTTCCATCTGAATCGTCCCTGGAAGAAGTAAAATAAACAACCTGATAATCGTCTCTGGCATATGCCGGACTAAAATCTCTTCCCCTCGAATTAAAATATTTCATATCCTGGATTACATACCCCATTTCATTTTCCTGCCATTGCATAGATAACTCACATGATTTGGCTCCCAAAGCTCCCCGGGGGTCATCAGGCACCAGCTCCTGATATCTCTTAAATTCAATACCAGCATCCTCGTATTTCCCATTTTTTTTCATACTCTCAGCATAATGGAGAACTGCTATTGGATCAGGGTAATTTCTGCCCACAGCTTTTTTATACCATAATTCAGCTTTCTCCGGAGAATTTGTGAGCCTGTAGCACTCCGCAATTTTAAAAACAGCATCGGTTTTTAATTCTTTATTTTGCAAGGCTGCATAAGCCTCCTTATAAAGGTCAATGGCATCATAATACTCACCAGCATCATAAGCATCGATCGCTTTTTGCAATTTCTTTTTTTGCCCATTAGCATCAGGCGTAATCAATAATAAAATAAAAAATGCAAAAAATAGCGTGTTAATAAATTTCATTATTTATAAATTTATTCTTAATGGTCAATAAAACCGGTACGGGCACAGGCCAAATACTGTAATGAAAACAAATCTTTTCCCAAATTACATATTTCTAAATACCCCTTTTCTATTGTAATTCTCAACCAAACTGAACAACAAATGCTCAGCCAGAGTTGTAATAATAACGAAAGGTAAAAGTAAATATTTTTATCTTATATAAAAAGAGTTGACTTTTATTCTAATAATATTACTCAAACCCACCAAATAACAAGCAAAAGCCCCGGAATTAAAATTTCCGGGGCTTTCTAAATCTATGATTAACAGGCCTGATATTATCTAGTAAACAAGAGTTCCCTGTATTTTGGCAAAGGCCAAATTTCATTATCCACCATTAATTCCAATTTATCAATTTCATATCTGATCTTGTCAAAGAACGGCCTTACTTTTTCATCATATTGAATAGCTTTATCTTTCTCGGATGTAACTTTATTTGCCACTTTTCGTTCTTCTATCATTTTATTTACCAGCTTTTTAATCGTTGAAATACGGAAAGAGACCTCCTTTATTAACTCTAATCTTGCACCAGCCATATCATTAAATTCTTCTTTTGAGAAAAGATCTTTAAGTCCCTGAACATTTTCAAGAAGAGTATTCTGATAGGTAATAGCTGTTGGCACAATATGGTTAATTGCCAAATCACCCAACACCCTTGCCTCAATCTGAATTTTCTTTGTAAACTTTTCATACTCCACCTCTACACGGCCTTCCAACTCGGCATCGATAAATATACCATTCCCAATAAGCACTTTCTTAGACTGCTCAGTCAAATATTTTTCAATTGATTCAGGTACGCTTATTATATTTGTCAAGCCTCTTTTCTTTGCCTCCTTTTCCCACTCTTCACTATAGCCATCACCTTCGAATCTAATATTTTCCGATTCCAAAATATACCTTTTCATGATCTGAAAAATAGCTTCATCTTTTTTAATTCCTTTTTCAATTAATTGATCTACATCTACTTTAAAATCTTTCAATTGATTTGCCATAGCGGCATTCAATGCGATCATAGAAGTAGAACAATTCGCAGCTGAACCAACTGCCCTGAATTCAAAACGATTTCCCGTGAAAGCAAAAGGGGATGTCCGGTTTCTGTCTGTATTATCCAGTAAGATTTCCGGAATTTTACCTATACCCAATTTTAATTCAGTCTTTTCATCCGGTGTCATTTTCCTATCTGTCACTTTTTCAACCAGTTCATCCAGAATTTCTGTTAATTTAGAACCAAGGAATACTGAAATAATGGCCGGGGGAGCTTCATTGGCACCTAATCTGTGTGAATTACCTGCTGTAAGGATACTTGCCCTTAACAAATCCTGGTTATCATACACAGCTTTTACAACATTAACCAGAAAAGCAAGAAACTGAAGGTTCCCTTTTGGATTCTTTCCCGGCGACAATAAATTCACACCGGTATCTGTGGCAATCGACCAGTTATTATGTTTACCTGAGCCGTTGATTCCGGCAAAGGGCTTTTCATGAAACAGGACCCTGAAATCATGACGACGTGCCACTCTTTTCATCACATCCATCACCAGTTGGTTATGGTCATTGGCCAGGTTCACTTCTTCAAATATAGGGGCACATTCAAACTGATTAGGGGCCACCTCATTATGCCTGGTTTTTACCGGTATCCCTAATTTATAGGCTTCAATCTCAAAATCTTTCATAAATGCACCAGCCCTCTCAGGAATGGACCCAAAATAATGATCATCTAATTGTTGGTCTTTTGATGACTGATGACCCATTAATGTACGGCCGGTGAGGATCAGGTCAGGACGGGAATTAAATAAGGCATTATCAATCAGGAAATACTCCTGCTCCCATCCAAGGTTTGCATATACTTTTGTAACATTCTTGTCAAAATACTGGCAGACATCAACAGCTGCTTTATCCAGTGCATTCATCGTTTTTAATAAAGGTACTTTATAATCCAGTGCAACTCCTGTATATGAAACAAAAACTGTGGGAATACATAAAGTCGTATCTACAATAAAAGCCGGACTTGAAACATCCCAGGCGGTATATCCTCTTGCTTCAAATGTATTTCTAAGACCTCCACTTGGAAAACTTGAGGCATCTGGCTCTTGCTGGGCTAAAAGTTTTCCTGAGAAATTTTCAATAATATCTCCGGAAACTCCAAATTCAATAAAAGCATCATGCTTCTCAGCAGTCCCATCAGTAAGCGGATGAAACCAGTGTGTATAATGTGTGGCCCCCATTCCTGCAGCCCAGGCCCTCATGCCGGTTGCTATCTGTTCAGCCATCTTCCTGTCAATTGAACTACCTTCGTCAATAGCGGTTAATACGCTTCTGAAAGCCTCCCGATTTAAGAACTTTTCCATTTTTGGCATATCAAAAACGTTAACACCAAAATAATCTGAAACTTCATTTGAAGGAAATTCTACTTTTTGAGGTTTTCTTGAAAACACTTCCTCTAATGCTTTAAATCTTAATTCTGCCATGTAATAAAATATTTATATTAGTAATTGGGGGCAAAAATAATATTTTTAAAATACAACCCCATTAAAAATAGGGGTATTTTCTATTCTTTTATACTTTTTTATTCAATACCCCCTAATTTATAATGAATAAACGGAAGTATTGATGGTATTTGTCAATTTATAGCAAAAATAATTGAAAACTGAAAATGGTTAAGAGGGTTGAAGGGATCATGGTTCAGGGTTCAAATTATTTTGGGTCAATGGGAAAGTTCAAATTGAATATCGAATATCGAATATCGATCAACGATTTATGAAGGTAAATTATCAGGGTTCAGTAATCAAAGTTCAAAAGTTCTGGGTTTAGGAGAGAGAAAGGTAAAAAAGCAAAGTAATTCAGTTGTTATTCGGTTGTTTTATAGCCAAATAATTCAGGAACCTCCCAGTAAAAAAGATAAACATATGTAAAAAGCGGCAGAGACGCGAAATATTTGCAGTTAACAAACCTTCTGATTAAAAAAGGTCTGAGCATCGAAATATTAGGATTAAACCAAATAATAAGTTAAAAATTAATACATATATAATTTACAATCAAATATATACATAATGAATACTATTTATTGTTCTGAAGCAACTGCCTGATTCCATTGCCCATATTCAAAACCTGATAATTGGACATTAGCACTTCTTTCTTTTCCTTTTTAATTTCTGTTACTTCTATTGTAGCTTCTCCCTGTTCAGAATCTGATGACTTAGTTTTGAAATGCATCTCCATCATAAACCCATGTGTTCCATCAGGAAGTTCAAAATCATTTACATCCTCACCAAATGCATTCCCAAAGCTGTTAAATGAGCTGCTATTTATCATATCCACCTCATCTGTAAGCCAGAATGTAGCATCACCATCTACTGAGCTTGAGACATACTCGTAACAGGAATAGCCAATAATTTTCTTTGTTCTTCCCGTTTTCTTCACATCCGGCTGCTCATATTTCCCCTCTTCAACATTTTCCTCTACTTTTTCTTCTATCGCTTCGCTAGCACCATCCATAGGAATGATTTGTGCCATTTTTTGCTCTTCCATAATCGTTATCATTGCCAGATTCTTATTATCCATTATGGTAAACATCTGCATAGCTTCCCCCGCTTTTTCCTGACCATTTTCCTCTACAGTCATTCCTCCCATTTGAGTAGCCATGTACTTCTCATTATCCGGAAACCACAGTATATATTCAAGGGTATTAGCCCCCTCTTTTTTATCCACTGAACTCATCTTATAAACGATCTTTTGAGTGAAATGATAGCTGCTTTCAATATCAGGTGGAGGAGCCGTATTCAATTTACTCTCATCATCAAAATCCTGATCATTGCTTTCAGTGGTGGAATTATCTCCATTTTCATCATCTGTTTCACCACTTTCAGTCTTCTTTGATTTCTCACTTATCTTTTTATCCATTTTATTGAAGAACTTATCAATGGCCTTTTCTGTAGCTTTTTCGGTTTCCTCTTCCACCTTTTCTTCCGCTTTTCTGCTTGCTGTATTTTTTGCCGATTTTTTGGCTGCATTGCCCAGCCTGTTTAGAAGTTGGGCATTCCCATGAAAGGAAATTAAACTAAAAAGAATAAAAATTGAAAGGATTGATTTAAGTGTTCTCATTTATGATTAATTTGGATTTTGAGTTAATATCAAAGAATATTTTAAAAAGCTATTTTTTCAATTCAGTAAAATTCTTGAAAAATAAGGGAATAGTTTCAATTCCCTTATAAAAATTAAATAAGGGATAGTTTTCATTTGGTGAATGAATTGCATCAGAATCCA
>JAOZKQ010000004.1 GCA_029935275.1 Bacteroidales bacterium
CAAAAGTAACTGCCATCCGGGAAGTAAGGAAAGGGTCCTCCCCATAAGTCTCCTCTACCCTTCCCCAGCGTGCATCACGTGCAAGGTTCATTACCGGTGACAAAACCATATGTATTCCTCTGCTCCGGGTTTCATCAGCAATAGCAGAGAACACCTTAGAGACCAGGGTAGTATCCCAGGTAGCGGCAAGACCAATAGCCTGAGGAAAAGCTACTGCACCCTCTCGTACAAGTCCATGTAAAGCCTCATCAAATGGGATAATGGGTATCCCCAGCCTGGTTTCTTCTAGAAAGAATTTCTGCAATTCATTTATCTTTTCAGCCGTAAGCTTTGCCGAACCACCACCGGAATAATCCATCATTTGAGATGATTGACCAGCAGATTTTGCCTTTGCAGAAGTTTGCAAACCAAAAATCCCATTCTTCAATTTTTCTTTGCCAATACTCAGATCACCAGGAATCATGAACATTTGCCAGAATTTCTCCTCAAGCGTCATCCTGGACAATAAATCATCCACTCTTTCCTCAATGGGCAATTTGGGGTTCTTATAAGCTTGCTCTGTATTCTTACTTGTGCAAGAGAAAACAAATAAAGGAACCCATAGGACTAATAAGCATTTTAAAGAAATTTTCATTTGAACCTATTGAGTGAATTTTCTAAAATTACATAATCTAAAAGAAAACCGGAAACTTTAATCAAAAAAACAGGCATAAAAAAAACCGGACTAAAAGCCCGGTTTTTTTTTGTATTTATAAAGTTTCCTAGTTCTCTATCTCTATTAGTTCCACCTCAAAAACAAGGGCAGAATATGGACCAATTTGTTGACCTGCACCTCTCTCACCATAAGCAAGATTATAAGGAATAAATAACTTCCATTTAGAACCAACAGGCATCAATTGTAATCCTTCTGTCCATCCGGGGATCACACCATTTACAGGAAATGAAATTGGCTCACCACGATCTACTGAACTATCGAAGACTGTACCGTCGATCAATGTACCATGGTAATGTACCTTAACTTTATCTGTAAGTAGAGGTCTTGGTCCGTTTCCTTCCATGATTATCACATACTGCAAACCACTTGGAAGTGTAACAACACCATCTTTACCTGCATTTTCCTTCAGAAAATCTTCTCCTTCTTTTTTAGCACCACTGGATTTTGTTTCAGTAGCTTTTTGAAAAAAGGCCTGCAAAATCGCATTACTCTCCTCCTCGGTTACCTTAAGGTCCATTTTTTTAATTGCGTTTTTAAAACCCAGATAAAAAGCATCGGTATTAATGCTATCAAAACCTTGTTTCAAATAATAAGATCCAGCAGAAACACCAAGACTATAGCTAACTGAATCAATTTCATTGTCTAAAGAGATTTTTTCCATTTTAGAATTTACATTACATGACATCATTATTCCTACTGTTAGGAATAATAGAATAACTTTGTTAAACATAATTAATAATTTGATTTGTGAAAATTTTTGCAATGATACGCCATATATTTTTAATAAAAAAAAGTTTATCATAATTCTTTGAATTGTTCTTTCCTATTCTATGATTTATTAACAATTCAGTTAGGAAAAAGAAAGTAAATATGAAGTCCCTATAATCTTTTAGAAGGAATATTGGAAAAGAAATGGCTAAAAGAAATCTGTCTCACCGTTAAAACGTTTAAGTGCATTCAACATGGCTACCAGATTCTCAACCGAAACATTGGATTGTACATTATGTACTGTATTAAATACAAAGCCCCCATCCTTTGAAAAGATCTCACAATGATTTAACACCTGCTGTTCGACATCTTTGGGTGTACCGAATGGCAATATTTTCTGGGTATCCACACCGCCACCCCAAAAAACTAAATCTTTTCCATAATTTAATTTCAGTTGTTCAGGATCCATCCCGGTAGCACTTACCTGAACGGGGTTTATGATGTCAAAACCAAAATCAATAAAATGTTTCATAAAGGGTTCAACAGCACCACATGAATGTTTAAATGTTTTCCAGCTTGTGTGATTATGGATCCATTCATTAATTTCCTTGTAAAAAGGGCCATACAATGTAAGTAGTGTCTCCTCGGAGCAAAACTGGGAAGTTTGTGTACCAAAATCGGTTCCACAAATAAATACAGCATCCACTTTATTCCCTACTGTTTCATAGATTTTCTCCAGGTTACTTATTGCAATGCTAGTTTGTTTTTCAAATATTCCAGCTACATAATCTGTGTGCATCAAGGTAGCCATATACCATTCGGATACATCCCGGATCCCTTTTGGATGCTTTAAATTTGTAGCAGGCACCAGAGCAATATCCCCCAGGGCAGTTCCTCCAAAGTTAGCAACGACAGCTTTCTCCAAACCAGAAACTTTACGAACTGCTTTATTAAAATACTGAAGATCTTCATCTGATATATAGGAAAATTCCTCAAGGTTATCTTCCAGCTTAAGGTTTTCATGATCTATTGGTTCCTGCCGGATTAATGCATCAAAAAAATATCCATTTTTTGGCATTTTGGCACTGGGAGCAACAGACATATCCCCTTCCGGGTATATAAATATATCATCCTGTTGATCATAAGTTACATTAAAATCTCCAGGGACCAACACATCCTGTCCCCAGGGAGTTTTAAATTCTTTCCAATTTTCATTTGGAAAACCAAACATTGTTTTCCGGGGAGGAACTGACACTGTATTAATCCCCAGGATGCTTGCAAGATCATCTTCAATTTCACCTAACATCTGATAAGGTTCATTAACTTTCACCGGCATATTTGGCAAACCAAAATACTTTCTTAAATTCTCAATTGCGAGAACATGGATTCCTGTTACAGGAGTAGCACCAAAATCCAGGGGGATCTTATCTGATGACCTGTGATTTAGTGAAGTCAGCACTCTTTCTTTGCTTGTCATAAAACTATTTTCTGGTTAAATTGATTTTCTTTGCTCTCAAATTTACTTCAATTATCCAGACTATTTAAATGTCTGATCACCCTGCAGGGATTTCCTGCTGCAAGCACATCCGATGGAATATCTCTGGTTACCACGCTTCCTGCCCCAATGACAGATCTGTCACCAATACTTACTCCGGGAAGAATAATAACTGCTCCACCAATCCAAACATAAGAACCAATAAAAACCGGCTTTGCATTTTCGAGGCCTTTGTCCCTTATTTTCCAATCAAGTGGGTGGGTAGCAGTATAGATCTGGACATTCGGTCCTATCAATACCCCATCTCCAATCTCCACCCTGGTAACATCCAACACCACACAATTAAAATTGAAATAAACCTTATCGCCCAATGTTATATTCGATCCATAATCACAAAAAAACGGGGGTTCAATTTCCAACTCTTTCCCGGGATGACCCAATATTTTTTTTAATAGTTCTTTTCTGAGATCCGTTTCGTCAATACTTGTACTGTTATATTTTTGAAGTAAAAGCCGGCAATACTTTCTTTCTTCTACCAACTGAGGATCAAAGGCATTATACAAATCCCCATCCAGGCTCTTTTGCTTTTCTGTTTTCACTAGCTGTATTATTATTTAGCAGGATAGTCTGTCAGTTTATCTTCAATAAACTTCCCTAAGCTTATATACCTATGATAAAGCTTGTTATATTTCTCTGCACTTATTTTATCCGGAATATATTCTTTTTCATATCCGGCCCCCATTTTTTCCTGGGCTTCCTCAAAAGTTGACCAGGTTCCGGCAACAACCGAAGCTGCCATTGCTGCACCCAGGGCACATGTCTGTTCAGATTTCGCAACTAAAATAGGCATATTCATTACATCTGCTACAGTCTGCATTACAAAAGGAGATTTTTTAGCAACACCACCCAGGGCAATAACTCCGTCAATTCTCACCCCCTCCTCCCTAAACCTCTCAGCAATAGCACGCGAACCAAAAGCAGTTGCTTCCACCAAAGCCCGAAAAACAGCGGGTGCATCTGAACCCAGGCTAAGTCCGGAAATCACACCTTTCAGGTACGGATTAGCATCAGGTGTTCTCCTTCCATTCATCCAGTCCAAAGCCACCATTCCTGATTCATCCAGGGGGACCTTTGATGCAGCTTCCGACAGGTCGTTTATTGCCCTGTCTCTAAGTTCATCTAAAAATACCCTTTTTGTTTCATCATCCAACAAGTCTGTTTGTTCCATTTGTTTCTCTACAGGCCATAACAACAAATCCCTGAACCATGCATAAATATCACCAAAAGCTGACTGCCCGGCTTCCAGTCCTATTAATCCTGGAGAAATAGAGCCATCAACCTGACCACAGATACCTTTCACCAGATTTGAGCCAACTTCTGCCTCAGGAACCACAAGCATATCACAGGTAGAAGTCCCCATAACTTTACTCATATAATAAGGCTTTACCTCTCCCCCAACAGCTCCAATGTGGGCATCAAAAGCACCAACTCCAATGGCAACATTAACTGTTAAACCAAGCTCATCAGCCCATTCCTGCGAAAGAAATCCAGCTGAGACATCAGAGGTGTAAGAATCTTTATACAAGCGATCCCGCAAACCGGAAAGTAAAGGATCCAGTGCCACCAGAAATTTTTCTGAAGGCAGCCCATCCCAATCAGTATGCCACATTGCTTTGTGTCCCGCAGCACAACGGCTTCGTTTGATAACAAGTGGATCAGTGTTTCCTGTCAACAAACCCGGAATCCAGTCGCAATGTTCCACCCATGAATAGGCAGCATTACGTACCTCAGGATCAGTTCTCAACACTTTCAGTACTTTTGCCCAAAACCATTCTGAAGAATAAATTCCTCCTTCATATTTTGTATAATCCACTCCGCCCCATGAACGGGAAAGCTCATTAATCTCATCTGCTTCAGCTGTGGCAGTATGGTCTTTCCATAAAATAAACATGGCATTTGGGTTATCTTTAAACTCAGGCAGCAATGAAAGTGGTACTCCTTCCCTGTTTACTGGCACAGGCGTTGAACCAGTAGTATCTGCCGAAATACCTGTTATTTTTGATGCAATTTCAGGGCCACATTGTGCAACAACTTTTTTAATTGTGTATTTCAAGCCTTCAATGTAATCACTCGGATGTTGACGAAACTGGTTTTCCGAAGCATTACAATATCTACCTTCTTTCCATCCTGGATATTCAAAAACGGATTCTGCAATAATTTCGCCCGTATCTGTTTGGACAATAACCGCCCTCACAGTATCAGTACCATAATCTACACCTATTGTATATGTTTTACTCATTTTAATTTGTATTTATTTCTTTTCCCAAAGTTTTTCCATTTCTTCCAGGGTTTTGCCCTTGGTTTCAGGCACCATTTTCCATACAAACAAAGCTGCCAATATACTCATCAGACCATAAATCCAATAAGAGAATCCATGATGAAATATGCTTGTAAGAGAACTATTGTCATTCATCATTGGGAAAGTCCAGGAAACAATCAGATTAGCAATCCACTGGGCAGCTACAGCAATTGACATTGCTCCACGGATACTGTTTGGAAAAATCTCTGAAAGCAAGACCCAGGTCACGGGTCCCCATGACATTGCAAATGAAGCGGTATAAAGTAACATAAAAATCAGGGCACCTATTCCGACCTTCTCCAGATAGAAAGAAAATCCAAGTAAGAGCATAGACACAGCCATTCCAATCCCTCCGATTATCATTAATGGCTTACGCCCGAATTTATCAACCGTTAATATAGCAATAATCGTGAATACCATATTTATAAGCCCAACAATAATGGTCTGCAGTAAAGCGGTATCAGTACCAGAACCCATATTTCTAAAGATTTCAGGTGCATAATAAAGTACCGCATTGATCCCCACAAACTGCTGAAATACAGAAAGAAGAATACCAATAACCAGTACCAGCCCGCCAAAAGAAAGCCAGGGCACTGACTTATCAACCAGTGTATCCTTTATACTTTTCAAAACTTCAGCTGCTTTTACCTCACCTAAGACTTTAGTCAGCACAGTCGATGCTTTGGTTTCATTTCCCTTAAGTACAAGATAACGCGGAGTTTCAGGAACAAATGCCAGCATTGTAAGAAAAAGGCCCGCAGGAATAACCTCAGAGGCAAACATCCATCGCCATCCTGTATTAATCAGCCATTGTTCATCCCCTTTCGATGCAATAAAATAATTAACAAAATAAACTACCAACATACCAAAAACAATAGCAAACTGATTCCAGGAAACCAGTTTTCCACGAATGTTTGCAGGTGCCATTTCCGCAATATACATTGGTGATAACATAGAAGCCAGGCCAACCCCCATTCCTCCTATGATCCGGTAAATAATAAAAGTAACAATCTTCTCCGTACCGAAAAAATTCATATATTCAGGAATAGAAGACCCTACCGCTGAAATGATAAACAAAATAGCTGCGAGGATCAATCCGCCTTTTCGACCCATTGATTTACTAATAAAACCACCTGCAGCCCCTCCAATAATACATCCGACAAGTGCGCTGGATATGGTAAATCCCTTTATTGAATTGGCCGTAGATTCATCAAAAACAATGGCATTAGAAAAAAAGCGTACTAGAACAAATACTGATAAAACCAACAAGATTGAAACCAATATTCCTCCCTTTTTCTTTCCGTACAGCCGAAAAAAAATTCCTGTAAGGGCCAAATCAATTAACAGAACAACAACTGCTACTGCCATCCGATACTGAGAAACAACTATCTGTGCTTTCTCAGCATCTTTAGCAAGACTATCAATAAAAAATGCCTGAAGAGATTTTACTGCACCGGAAATAACGGCAGTATCATAACCGAAAAGAAGTCCCCCTAAGGCAGCAACCAGGGTAATTGCAATTACATAAACCGGGTTCCCATTTTGCTTTATAGTCATCACTTAAATATAAAGATTGATTAATTGCTCAAATAGCTCTTGTTTTCCACTTATTTGCTGAGGTTCTCCACTTTTCAAAGCAAGCTCCCGTAAATCCTCCAGCATAAGTTTTCCAGCTTCAAAATCGGTGCCACTTCCTGTATCAAAAGATGCATACCTGGTCTTCCTCCATTGCAAGTACGGAGAATCTTTCAGCATTTTATCTGCAATTATCAGTGCCCTTGCAAATACATCCATAGCTGCAACATGAGCAATAAAAATATCATCAAGATCCGTAGAATTTCTCCGTGTTTTAGCATCAAAATTAATTCCTCCGGTCGTAAAGCCTCCATTTGGAAGAATAACCAGCATAGCCTGTACAGTTTCATAAATATTGATTACAAACTGATCGGTATCCCAGCCATTCTGATAATCCCCCCTATTGGCATCCATGCTGCCCAGCAATCCTGCATCGGCTGCTGTTTGCAACTCGTGATGAAAAGTATGCCCGGCAAGTGTTGCATGATTCACCTCAATATTTAACTTAAAATCCTTATCCAGGCCATAGTGCCTGAGAAATCCAATTACAGTCTCTGTATCAAAATCGTATTGATGCTTTGTAGGCTCCATGGGTTTGGGCTCAATCAGAAAAGTTCCTTTGAAGCCCTGTTTACGGGCATAATCACGAGCCATTGTCAAAAATCTTGCAAGGTGTTCCTTTTCTCGTTTCATTTCAGTATTCAGCAAACTCATATAACCTTCCCGGCCACCCCAGAAAACATAATTTTCACCCCCCAGGGCAATGGTTGCATCCAATGCATTTTTCACCTGTGTACCAGCCCAGGCAACAACATTAAAATCAGGATTGGTAGAAGCACCGTTCATATACCTTGGGTTTGAAAAAACATTTGCTGTTCCCCAAAGAAGCTTTACTCCACTGGCTGCTTGTTTTTCTTTTGCATACTCTACCAATGTATTTAATCTGCGTTCAGATTCTACAATGGATGGGCCTTCCTCCACCAGATCAAAATCATGGAAACAATAATAAGGAGTTCCCAGCTTGGTAAAGAACTCAAAAGCAGCATCCATCTTATCTTTTGCTTTTGAAATGGCATCTTTCCCTGTATCCCATGGAAATTTCTTGGTACCCGGGCCAAAAGGGTCGGCTCCGGTGCCACAGAAAGTATGCCAATAAGCAACTGCAAACCGAAGATGATCCTTAAGTGTTTTATCTCCAACTAATAAACTTTCATCATACCACTTATATGCAAGTGGATTGTCTGATTCTTTCCCTTCAAATTTTATTTTTCCAACTCCCGGAAAAAATTCTTTGTTACCAGTAAGATAATCTTTCATGTCTTTCTATATAATTTTAGTTTATAAAAATATTTATCTAAAATGTTTATCAGCAAAATCCATATAATTGTTCCAATCATATAAAGTAAGATCGTGTTTACCTGAGCGTACATGATAACCAATATAACCATCCTGAACAGGAGTATCCAATGGTGGCATGCCTTTAACTTCTATACCTTTCTTTCCAAATAATTTGTAAACAGGGTTTGCATAATAAGCTGACAGAAACTCTCCATGGGGATCTGCCCATAGATCTCTGTCTGCACTGGCAATATACACAGGCCTTGGAGCCATTAAAGCGATAAGCATATGCTGATCAACAGGTAATTCATCTTCCTTATTATTGTACTTCTTGAAATTCCGGCAAAACCAGTGGGGGAAGCTGGTATTTATTATTCCTACTGTTTCACCATATTTCCTCCGTGATAATGCGGCACCTCCACAACCTGAACAATTTGAGACAACAAGTGCAAAACGATCATCCTGAGCCCCTGCCCAAAGAGAAGTTTTACCAAGACGGGAATGTCCGATAACTGCAATATGAGTCCCATCAATATCCTTATCTGTTTGCAAATAATCCATAGCCCTGCTTAATCCCCATGCCCAGGCAGAAACAGATCCCCATGCATTTGATTCACGTGGCCCTTTTTGATCAAAGGCTCCATGAACACCATTCAGAAAGCCATCATCAAAGTCAGGGTCAATATCACCATAATAAATGGTTGCTAATCCATATCCATGTTTCAGTATTTCCTCCACCGGCCATCTTGAAGCCGCAATTCCCCTGGCCTTCTCAGTAGTTCTGTTATCCACCACGCCAACTCTTCCATTGGGTAACCAGCTTTTTGTGATTGAAATTTCCGGATCATTGTTGATTGTATGATTCCCCTGAAAGTTCAATCCCAGAAACAAAGGAACGGGAGATTCTGAATTATCTGGTAAATAAATAAGTATGTCCATAAAAGGGCCTTCCAGCTTCCCTGAAAAGTTAATGCGTACTTGTTTCCGAGTTGAAAGGCCAGCTAGTGCATCCTTTTTCAGATCATAAACATCAAATGTCATACTTTCAGGCTTTCCGATTGGAGCTATACCATAAACAAACTCCCTGAAAAGCTGAAGAATTGCAGGCCGGGAGGTTTTGTTCCAGGTTTCAGCATCCGTAACAGAACTTCCTTTCAGGACGGTTAAAGGATCCGGCAATTCGAATAAAGGAATGCTATCTTCAAAATAATTCACCGAAAAATTTTTATTTGACAAAGTATCAACCAGGCCTTCATCGGCTTGCCATCCTTGCTTTTTATCAACCACTGACCGTCCATCGTGACAAGATATTAAAATGGATAAAGTCACTATCAGTAATAAAAAAGGTAATAAGTATAATTCAAACTTCCTTATATTCATATTTAAATTCCTATTAAATTGTTCAATTTAGTCAGCCAGTTTTTATATGCATCCTCATAAGCTTCATTATCATCAATGGATATTTCGGCAACTTTTACCAGATTATTAAAGGCTTCATCTGCAGTCTTATAAAAACCAGCCCCCAGTCCGGCACCTCTTGCTGCACCTTCCGACCCATCTGTATTAAAAAGCTCAATATTTGCCCCGGTAACTCCTGCAAGTGTTTCTCTAAAAACCGGACTAAGAAACATATTAGCATTTCCTGCCCGGATAATATCAGGTTTAATTCCAAGCATCTTCATAATATCAATCCCATACCGGAATGCAAATGCTATTCCTTCCTGGGCAGCCCGGTAAACATGCTTTTGAGAATGAATATTAAAATTCAGATCATAAAAAGAGGATCCAACATTCCGGTTTTCCAAAATCCTTTCAGCTCCATTCCCAAAAGGTAATATTACCAGTCCTTCAGAACCTACCGGCACATTCCCTGCCATTTGGTTCATATCATCATAATTCAATCCATCTGAGGCCATATTCCTTTTTAGCCAGGCATTCAATATTCCAGTACCATTTACACACATCAAAACCCCTAAACGGTTTATCTCATTATTATGATTCACATGAGCGAATGTATTTACACGGGAAAGTTTATCATATTTTGGCTCATCGCTAATTCCATAAACTACACCTGAAGTACCAGCAGTAGCTGCCAGTTCTCCAGGGTTCAGCACATTAAGAGAAAAAGCATTATTAGGTTGATCACCTGCCCGGTAAGTAACCGGAATACCCGGTCTTAGCCCAAGCAAAACGGCAATATCCCTTTTTAAAACCCCCTGCTCCCCAAATGTTGGAACGATTGAAGGAAATATATTTTTATCAAATCCAAAATAATCAAAAATATCCTCAGAAAGACCATTCTCATTATAATCCCAGAATATCCCCTCAGACAATCCTGACACTGTTGTGGTAATCTCTCCCGTAAACTTCATGGCTATATAGTCGCCAGGAAGCATCATCTTATAGATCTTCTTATAGGTCTCAGGTTCATTCTCCATAACCCAGGCCAATTTAGATGCGGTAAAATTCCCCGGAGAATTTAACAAATGTTTCAGGGATTTTTCTTCTCCAATTCCTGCAAAAGCACGGTCACCTATGTTCACCGCACGACTATCACACCAAATAATGGAAGGGCGCAAGACCTTAAGGTCCTTATCAACCAGCACCAGGCCATGCATCTGATAAGCTATGCCTATTGCACTAATTAGTTTTGGGTCAATATCCGGATCAGCCAATAATCGCTTTGTCACCTCAATAATATTATCCCACCATTCACCAGGATCCTGTTCTGCCCAATCTGCTTCCAATACTGATATAGGCATTTCTGTCTCAGGGTAACTTGCTGAAGCTACACATACTCCTTTAGATCCGTCAAATACAGAGGCCTTTATGGAAGAACTTCCTAAATCATAACCAACAAAATACATAATATAGCAGATTAATATAATTGAATATCAGCTTTTTAGATAAATATACCCATATATTATTTATTTGTTAAATATAGTGAAAAACTATAAAAAATATTTTAACAACAACAAAGACTCCAACCTGGATGGTTTAACTCAAATTACCATTAACGAAGATGATCCAGCTCCGGACTATCAAGCTGATGGATCCAATGCTGATATTCTTCCGGCTGAACAGCACTATCCCAATAACCGGTAAACATGGCAAAACCTGTAACAATTATAAAGGCAGCTACCAGAACAACAGCATAAACCCATGGAGGAATACTCTTTTTAGCCTTCTTACTTACACGAAACTTCAGAGTATCTTCTTCAGGACAAACAGAAAGACAAGCAGCACAAGCCATACATTCATCAGAATGAATACGCAATTTAGTATGTACTTTGATATTTGAGGGACAAACGGAGGTGCATTCCTTACAATCCGTACATGTTTCAGGGTTGCGAGTCACTTTCAAAGGGCTGAATAAACTAAGAAATCCCAAAAACGCACCATATGGACAAAGGTAACGACACCAAAAATTCTTTATAAATACAGATAACAAGGCTAAAACCAGAATAACTGTTAAGCCAAATGCAGAAATGTGAACAAAAAACATCAGCATTTTTACGTCTGCAATTCGATTATAAGGACCGTATAAAAAGTTTTTTAAATCCTCAGCACTCATTGTAATTATCGCCCATACAAAAAATAAAAGAATCAGGTATTTTAATGAACGCAAAGGAATATCCAGCCACACCGGTAATACAAAGTTTCGCTTAAATATCTTTTTCCCGAATTTCCATAAATATTCCGACAAAAATCCAACCGGACAGATCCATCCGCAGAATCCCTTTTTCATCAAAAGTGCAAACAGGAAAAATACCATGAACAAAACCATTCCTGCCGGATGGATAGGGTTAAAATCACCGGTAAGAAAAAAATACTTTATACCCATTAAGGAACTGATAGGTAAAAAGCCTTCAACACCAGGCGGACGACGAAATTGTTCTGTTAACCCATCCGATTCAAAATATCTTACAAAACCATAAAACTGAAAACCCATCCATATAATCAGAATCAGGAAACCAGTTTGCACAAGCAGTCTGATATTCTGACTTTTATTCATCCACAAAATCAACTTTGATTCTCTCTTATTCATCATTTTTTTTGAATCAGCATGTAAAATTAACATAGAAAATGATATGTCGTTCCTAAAAACATACAAATTTTCACCTTCCATCAATTTTAAGAAACTTTACATCTTTGTCATTCACACGACATTCCTTTTTATTTGATTTTCCAATTTTTGATATATTAAAAACTACAATTATGAAAACTTCCAAAATAAGCTTACTAATTTTATTATTCAGTTTTACTCAAACCTTCATTTTTTGCTCCAAAACAGGGGATTCGGTTCAACTACTAAAAAATACAGGTAATGGCACCGGAATTGTGGTTGTCCTGAATGATGAGTTCGAAGGTATGCCTATAGTACTAGCAGGAAGTGCTGAAAGCCATTTTATTGTTTCCTTTAAAAATGATTTGCAAAGCAAATCTTTAGAATTTGAAGCAATA
This sequence comes from Bacteroidales bacterium, assembly GCA_029935275.1. Classification (GTDB taxonomy): domain Bacteria; phylum Bacteroidota; class Bacteroidia; order Bacteroidales; family VadinHA17; genus JANTGF01. The sequence continues at coordinate 12,655 of JAOZKQ010000004.1, forward strand.
CAAGGTGAACTCCCTCTTATCATGAAGGACAATGAAGGGAACAAATGGGACATTACCGGAATAGCAGCCGAAGGTCCTTCAAAAGGACAAAAGCTAACTTCTTTGCAATCATATATGGGTTATTGGTTTTCATGGGGAACTTTTTTCCCGGGAGCTGAAATTTATGATAACCCGGATATATCCCAAAGGATACCCAGACTATATCTAAATGGAGACTGGCTAATTCCTTCAGCACAGGTATTAAGTGGTGGCCCGGGCAAAGATGGAATTCCTGCTTTAAAAAACCCGGATTTTGTAGTTAAATCCGAAGCCTTATTTATGAATAATGAGGATCTTATCTTAGGCCTTGTAGTTGGCACTGAAGCGAGAGCTTATCCACATAAAATTCTCGACTGGCACGAGATTATTAATGATGAGGTTCAGGGAGAAAAGTTTGTAATAAGCTATTGCCCTTTAACAGGTACCGGAATTGGATGGGCTCAGAGACAACACGGAGTAAGCTCGACCTTTGGTGTGTCCGGATTGCTTTACAACAGTAACCTAATTCCCTACGACCGGGAATCAGATAGTTACTGGTCACAAATGCGCCTTGATTGTATAAAAGGTTCAAGAAAAGGTGAAAAAATTGAAACTATTCAATTGATTGAGACCACCTGGGGAACATGGAAAAATATTTATCCAAATACACAGGTAGTTTCCACAAATACAGGATATTCAAGAAACTATAACAGATATCCCTATGGTAATTATAAAACTGATGAAACAGTATATTTCCCAGTCTCTGTAAAAGATAGCAGGCTACATGCAAAGGAAGTTGTTCATGGGATTATAATCAATGACATTGCAAAAATATACAGATTTGAACAGTTCAGGTAAGGAAATATAATCATGTATCTCCGTTTTTTCATAAAATTTTTAAATGCTATAAAATGGATAATCCTTCTCAATGTTCTTTGGATAGCCCATACGTTTGATATAATGGGACAGGCTTGTTGTTCGGGTGGAGTACCCATTTCAAATCAAATTGGTGTAAGGCCGGCTGATAAACATCAGCTAAGCATACGAGGAAGCTATGATGGCAATTTACTTAGCTCATTTTATAATGGATCGGAAAAACTGGATGATACAAATGTAAAGAGGTTCTCTCAGACTATTTTTCTACAGGGAATTTATGGGATAAGTGACAATTTATCCATTAACACAATGATAGGCTATGTTCACCATACAAGGACAGTTATAAATACTTATGCAGAAGCTCCCCCAACAAAAGTAAGTGGTATTGGTGATGCGATACTACTTGCACAGTATAAACTGATCCGTTTCAAGGAATCTTCTATATACCTGACAGGCGGATTGAAAATACCAACAGGAAATAGTGAAATGAAAAATGAAAATGGAATAATTTTACCAGCTGACCTTCAACCCGGAACAGGCTCATGGGACCTTATTTTTAGTAGTGGATATGTTAAGAATAACTTTATCAGGCCAGGCATGAGCTTTACATCAACAATAGTTGCTAAATTAAATAGCTATTCAGATAGGTATAATGGCCAGCAGCAATATAAATATGGTAATGATTTCCAATTTTTACTTGGTATAACTGACTCTTTTATATTAAGGAATCTAATACTTAATCCCGGGCTATTATTCCGTTTTTGGCGTACTTCACCTGATAAAATAGATAATAGTCTTTTTCCAAATACAGGGGGCACCTGGATTTATATTGCACCGTCGATTAATGTGCAATTTAATAATTATATCTCCAGCTTTGTATCTCTAGAAATACCTGTTTTTCAAATTCTTGAAGGAACACAATTATCAACAACCCTACGATTTGCATTGGGTTTTCAATTAAATATACCTACATCAAAAAATAAATTAATTATACCAGAATTGAAATAATTTTGTCTATTGTAAAATTATTCCAATAGGAAAAATATTCCATAGAAAAACTGGCTAATAATGTTACTTTTCCTTTCTTCGAGGTATTTTCAGAAAAAAAATATTTCCCAGTCTCTTATTTTTTTAATAATTTGCAGGGAAACTGATAATTTGTCATTTTACGCCTGAAGTAATTAATCCTAATCAAACCTCTATGGAAGATTATATTTTAAGTATAGATTCAGGGACCCAATCCGTCAGGGCCATTATTTTTGATAATAAAGGCCAGATAGTTGCCTCAGAAAAGACTTCGGTTGAACCCTATTTCTCGACCAAACCGGGCTATGCTGAACAAAATCCGGATTATTATTGGGACAACCTAAAATTAACAACCAGGAAACTACTTATAGACTTTCCAGGAACCAAGCAGATAAAAGGCGTTTCCATAACCACTCAGAGAGGAACCGTTATTAACCTTGATATAAACGGAGATTCTTTACGGCCGGCAATCATGTGGCTGGACCAGCGAAAAGCCAAAGTTGAAAAATATCCCGGGATTATAAATAATTTGGGTTTCAGGGCTGTAAGTATGCTTAGTACCGTAAAGCATGTTATCAGGGATTGTGAGGCAAACTGGATTAGACAAAATCAAAACGAAATATGGGCAAAAACACATAAATTCCTGTTTCTTTCAGGTTTTTTCATTTTCAAATTAACAGGCAGATTTACCGATTCAGTTGGGAGCATAGTTGGTTATTTTCCTATAAATTACAAAAAGCACCGCTGGAGCAAATCCTATGAAAAAAACTTCAAGATGTTTCCGGTGGAAGCCACCAAGCTTCCTGATCTGGTTAAACCCTCAGAACTAATTGGCTACATTACGGATGAGGCATCTCGTGAAACACTTATTCCCAAAGGCACCCCGGTAATTGCTTCTGCCAGTGACAAAGCATGTGAAGCCCTGGGTTCGGGCATTATTGAACCCAATATTGCAGCCTTGAGCTACGGCACAACAGCTACCATCCAGACTGTTCATAAAAAATACATTGAGGTGGTGAAATTCATCCCCCCATACCCGAGTGCTATTCCCGGATACTATAATACAGAGGTCATGATCCAGCGAGGCTACTGGATGATTCGGTGGTTTAGGAATGAATTTGGATTTAAGGAGGTAGAGGAAGCAAAAAAACTGAACATTGAACCGGAAAAATTGTTTGATAAAATGCTGGACCAGGTTCCCCCGGGAAGTATGGGGCTAACCCTACAGCCATACTGGTCGCCTGGCGTGAAAATTCCGGGGAGGGAAGCAAAAGGTTCAATGATAGGATTTGGAGATGTACACACACGTGCCCACGTTTACAGGGCCATAATCGAAGGCATTGGATATGCCCTGAAGGATGGATTGATCAGGACTCAAAAACATTCATCTCAAACAATTAACAGAGTAATAGTTTCAGGAGGGGGGGCACAAAGTACAGGCATTTTACAAATTACTGCCGATATATTTGATATGCAGGTTGACCAGCCAACTGTTACCGAGACTTCCGCACTGGGAGCAGCCATTAATGCAGCCGTAGGTTTGGGTTGGTACCCTGATTTCAAATCTGCCATTGAACAAATGACTTCAGTACAGGAAACCTACAAACCAGATGGAAAAAACAAGCTTATTTATAAGCGTCTTTTCAATGAGGTTTATCTGAAAATGTATAAAAGGTTGAAACCACTTTACAATTCGATTAAAGATATTACCAATTATCCGGAAGAATAAAATACAATGAAATCAACACTTATAGGAAAATTATGGATAATAATTGCTTTCGCGATTGCCATGGGTTTTCTGGAAGCCATTGTAGTTGTTTATGTAAGGGAAATATATTATCCAGAAGGATTCAGGTTTCCACTGAAGTTAATACCTCCAAAAATTTTCAGCATTGAACTTATCAGGGAATTAACTACACTGGTTATGCTGGCAAGTATAGGTATGCTTACAGGAAAAACAAAAACCGGAAAATTTGCATGGTTTCTGTTTACTTTTGGCATCTGGGACATCACTTACTATGTAGCACTTAAAATATTCCTGGACTGGCCGGCATCCCTGCTTACCTGGGATATTCTATTTTTAGTACCAGTTACATGGATTGGCCCGGTACTGGCTCCGATAATATGCTCGATTACTATGATCCTGTTTGGATTTTTAAATATAATCCCGGAAAATAAAAACCAGTATGTAAAACCCTCCCGCTTAGCATGGGGTCTTATTATACTGGGGGCATTAATTATTTTTACAAGTTTTATTCTTGATTATACACTCCTTATGGTCAGTGAAGGTTATTTTATAAAAGGTGGACCATCATTTTTTGATCCGGGTTTTATTGAGGCAGTTACTTCATATATCCCCGAAAAGTTTAAATGGGGACTTTTCATGACCGGAGAGATTTTTATTCTCCTGAGTCTGATCCAAATGGTTTATCAGGCAAAATATTTGAGTATCTTAAATAACAAATGATTTTCTATATTTTTTTTGCTATTTTAGCTACAGAATAATAAATACATTTAACCCATGTTACAAAATAATTCCAATATGTCAATATCAAAATTATTCTTCTTTACAGGGCTCATCCTTATTTCCCATTTAACCTTTGCACAAGACACTAAGAATGAAAGTATTACCCAAGATACCACAGTTATCAAACCTGACCTTATACCTTCAATAGAATTCACAAATGAACTTCCGGATGCCACAAAAGAAATAAAGAGCATCAATAGCGCCATTATTCCTGACAGTGTCCTGCATGAGAATAAAATCAGGCTGGATACTTTCTTACTTAAATTTGAGAAATTTCAAAAAAGCCAACTTGAAACTGATACTGGTAAAGCTGAACAAATTCGTTTAGAGAATCTTACTTATTTTTGGAATCAGCAAAAGGATGAATTAGCCCCCTTATTAAATGATTTTGACAAAATTAAAAGCAAACTTCTGGATCAAAAGAAATCACTGGATGATATTCTAAATACCTGGAAGCTGAGTTTGGAAGCAACAAGTGAAAAGGAAATTCCAGAAAGTGTGAAAAATCTGGTAAACTCATTTCTAAATGAAATTGAACTTATTAAGGACACAATAATTCAAAAAAACGATTTTGTTTATGCTCAACTTGAACGTATCACATCTACAAACATTGTCATTAATGACAATATCTCAAAAATTGAAACAAAACTTGGAAAGATTACCGAAGTATTACTACTAACTAAAGGCCCTTCCCTGTTTAAAGCAATAAAAGAGAGAAACAATATTGAAAAAGTACCCGGAAGTTATCCTAATACATTTAAAGACATTCAAGTTCCGGTTTCAAGATACATATCCGATCATACTAATTTATTGATTATAATTGGATTCTTGTTTATAGTATTGTTAATAATAATAATGGTTCTACGAAAAAAACTGGTTTTCGAAAAATACAAAAAATTAGAACTACAAAAGATTTATGCTGCCCTGGCATTCCTTACCCGTCCATTATCATCTGCCTTATTGATAGCATTACTAATCTCCACTATTATTTTTGCAGATGCACCACATATATTTATTACCGTAATTTTCATCCTTCTTGTTATTCCTGTTTTGATAATTATTCCTGCAATTACAATTAAAGAATTGAATGTTTATATTTATAGCTTTGGGTTTCTATATTTATTTACACTTTTTATACGCCTTTCATTAATCAATCCAATAGGATCTCATCTGATAATGATCGCAATTAGTATGGTTACCTTATTTGGACTAATTAAATTTCTGAAGAATAAAATCCTGGATAAAATTCTATCTAGACCTTTTTCGCGTTGGCTATTTAAACTACTATTTATCCTCTTCGGTGTGGCCCTGGTCACTTCAATCTTTGCAATTATTTTTGGATATTACAGTCTTGGCGGGTTCCTGCTTGACAGTTCAATTTGGTCTATTTACAGATTTTTCCTTTTCTATGCAGCCGCTGCTTTAATAGTTGGATTTACAGAGATTCTCTTCCGTACTGATTATGTGCAGCAAATAAACAGTATCAAAAAATATACAAAGCAGATACTTCAATGGCTGAATTCTATGATACTTTTTATAATAATTACCCTGTTACTTTTTGATATTCTAACTATCTTTAAAATTGAGCAGCCAGTTATTAACTTCTTTACAGGTTTATGGGAATCTAAGATCCCTCTTGGTGGTGAGCTTGATATACAAATCGGAAAAATACTTCTCTTTTTCATTACCCTCTGGGTAGCGGCCCTGCTATCAAAAACAACTAGTGCCATTCTTGAACAGGATGTCCTTAAAAAACTGAAACTGAAACGGGGAATGCCCAGGACAATCTCAGTAATGGCAAAATATGCCATTCTTACTATTGGGTTTCTAGTAGCAATTGCTGCTGCCGGCCTGGAACTCACAAGTCTCACCATTGTAATAGGGGCCCTGGGAGTTGGTATAGGTTTTGGTTTACAGGATGTAATTAACAATTTTATTTCAGGTCTGATCTTATTATTTGAAAGGCCAATACAGATTGGTGACACAATTGAAGTTGATGAACTTTGGGGTACTGTAAAACAAATTGGAATACGGTCAAGTGTAATCGTAACCTTTAGTGGTTCTGAAGTTATTGTTCCAAATGGGATGTTAATATCCCAGAAAGTTACGAACTGGACCTTATCAGATAGCAAAAGAAGACTGGATGTTGAAGTGGGTGTGGAATACGGCAGTGATCTAAATAAGGTAATTGAAATATTGAAGAAATGTGCCACCAGCCATAAAGAAGTAATGGAAGATCCTGCTCCGTCTGCCTGGTTTACCGGTTTTGGAGATAGTTCCATTAATTTCAAACTGGTATTCTGGTTTCCGACCTTTGATGGCGGTTTAGGCGTTAAAAGTGAAGTAGCACTAGCGGTTGATAAAGCTTTGAAGGAAGCTGGAATTACCATCCCGTTCCCACAGCAAGATGTTTATATAAAAGAGATTAAAGATAAATTATCAGAAAAACATGAGGTATTAAAAAAACCAGCAACAGGAAAAGGGAAGCCTTCTTCACCTAAAAAATAAGTATCAAAGATACTGGTGATGGAGAAATGATTGAAAAATGGATGATTGGAAAGTTGGAACAAATTGAAAGGTGAAACCTTGGTTTTTATAAGTATAAAAAATTAATCTCTCAATTTTCAGGGAAGTGCAAGTTATAATGAAATTTAATTGTGGATTAATATCGATTATTAAGAACAAATTACCGGTTTTTTTAATACAATATGCACTCCCAACAAGCAAGTTTTTGCATAATAAATAAAGTAAAAAATTGAGATTTTATTTTTCAGGTTTTTAAATTTTTTCCTTTTATCCCCTATTTGTTTAATACAGGCACAGTTTTTGGCATTACTTAATAAGAGAAATAAACTACCATGATTATTACAAAATGGCAGGTTCTTTTACGCTAAAAAAACAATTATGATTCTTTCATATATAGATAAGGCATACAAAAGTATATGCAACAACATTGCTCAAAGGCAAATTAAAAATGCATTTGACAATTTAAACAAACTTATAGAAAAAACATCGCCAGGGGAATTTAAAGACCGGTTGCATAATTTAGAGCTCACTTATGAGAATTTACTAAGATATACTATTGAGGGTGTGGAAGATCCGGAAAGAAAAAATGTTTATAACCATCTGCTGATTTCTATTCTTAAGTTGGCTGATCAGGTCAAAGAAGATATCTATTACCAAACTTCAGGCTTGCATACTTATAGCCTGAAAAAAGACCTGGAGAAACAACAATCACTCAATGGGAAAATACTGGCTGAAAAACTTGAAGATCTTGGTTTTAAAAAAGATCTGGATGAAGTTTTAGAGCAAGCTAAATTGCACAATACTCCAAGAGAATCATTTGAATCACAGAAACATACAAAAATTATATCTAAAGCATTTAAGCATTTATGGTTAAGTAACTATTTTAGGGCTGCAGAGAAAAGCCTGATCAAAACCCTCCAGGACACTGATCAATTCTTCTGGTATGAAAGATGTATTACTGTAAGCGCTATTAGCCTTTCGTTATTACGCCATTTTGACATATCAAAATTCAATGCCTTATTCGACTTTTACAAACTAAAAGAGGATGAAGTATGGCAAAGAGCCCTGGTTGGTTTACTATTGGGCTTCTATAAATACAACGGACGATTGGAATATTACCCTGATTTATTAAATATTATTTATGAACTGGCCGAATCTGAGGACATTGAAAAAAATCTGGAATTAATTCTTATTCAATTCATACGTTCAGGAGAAACAGAAAAGTTATCAAAAAAAATAAGAGAAGAAATTGTGCCTGAAATGACAAAACTGGTTCCTAAGCTCAAAGACAAACTGGAACTGGATCAGCTCATACCTGATAATTTTATGGAAGAAAAAAATCCAGATTGGGGGAAAATATTTGAAGATTCCGAAGGCCTTTACGAAAAAGTTGAAGAATTCTCAAAACTTCAGCTGGAAGGTGCCGATGTATTTATGTCAGCTTTTTCGCAATTAAAACATTTTCCCTTTTTTAATGAAATGAGTAATTGGTTTATGCCTTTTCATCCGGAAAACCCGGCTATTGATAATGCTTTTAATTTTGATGATGCCGAATTTGACAAAAATCTGTTTATTAAAGGAATGCAGCAAACAGCCTACATGTGCAACTCCGATAAATATTCATTTTGCTTGAATGTTCAGATGATGCCCGAGGCACAAAAGTCAATGCTTCTCAAACTTTTCCAGGCTGAACTTGAAGGTATGGAGGAAATGAACAAGGAAGACAGCATCCTTGATTATTCAAGAAAAACAAGATCAACTTATACACAGTATATTCATGATCTTTACCGCTTTTATAAATTATTTAGTTTTAACAATGAATTTTATGACATTTTTAAAACTGAAATGGACTTTTACAATTGCACTTTCTTCAAATTGCTGGTAAAGGATGATAAGTTAACCAGGAACATTGCTGAATATTATTTTCAAAATCAACATTTTGAAAAAGCAATTGATCTTTTTGACAGAATCAATAATACGAAAAAAGAAACTGAATTAATTGAAAAAATAGCATATTCCTATCAAATGCTGGGGAAATATAAAAAAGCATTGAACTTTTATAAAGAGGCAGAGATTTTTGATGCAAAAAGGGAATGGACATTAAAAAAGATTGGGCTTTGTTACAGAAAACTAAAAAAACCAAAAAAAGCACTTGAGTATTACAAACGTGCAGAGTTCATTAAGCCTGATAATTTATATACACAGGCAACTATTGGCCATTGTTACCTCGATCTGAAAAATTTTGAAGAAGCTTTAAAATATTATTTTAAGGTAGAGTATCTTGATCCTAAAAACACGAATGTTTACAGGCCAATAGCCTGGTGCTGTCTCGTTGAAGGAAAATTTGACAAAGCCACTAAATATTACAATAAAATACTGAAACAAAAGCCAAATGCATATGACTATTTAAATATGGGACACCTGCAATGGTGTAAAGGTAATAAAACCAAAACAGTAGAATATTATAAGGCAAACATAAACTTTAAAGGAAATACCCTGGAAAAATTTCTGCTTAGCTTTGAGCTGGACAAGCATTATTTACTAAAGCATGGCATTAATCCCGATGATATTCCAATATTGCTGGATCATCTCCAGTATCAACTTAAATAGAGTTTGTCTATAAAGTCCAACTTCTGCGTTGTAGCTCAAAATCTAAATCCTCATCCCGATTTTCGGGACTGCGGTTTAGATTTATCGCACGCCTTGAGTTTGAACTTTCTAGTTCAAACTCCCGACTTTATGGACAGACTCTAAATAGTAAAGGGCACTTCTTAAATGAGTCAGATATAGCATTAAAGGGATTTTAAATGCTTGCAAATAAAAAAGGCCGGTTCTAAGAACCGGCTTTTTTCACTCTACTATTAACATACTAACCAAACCTATTCATCTATGTTATTAAAATACCCCATTCGCGCATTTCCTCTGTAGCCAGATCTGTAGAACCCGGAACTACGACCTGGCCTGTTATTATTCATCATGCCTTGCCCACGGCCGCGGCCTCTATTTATACCCTGACCAAAATTACCAAACCTTCCCTGCCTTGACTGCATCATTACTTTTTGTTCATCGGTAAGGATACTTTTTACTTTCAATTGAAATTCGGATCCCACCTTCATTAATTTATTCTCAAGTTTGGTTATTTCATCAATATTTTTGTTAATGGCCTTTTGATCAGCATCTTCAGCATTCATTAAGGTTCTTTGATGCGCATTAAGTTCTAATAACTGATCCCTTACAGGTTGAACAGCTTTCATGTGTGCAACGCGTATTTTGTTCATCTGATTTTGTTGATCTTCGGTAAGATCAAGGCCATACCCAGTACAAACTCCAACATTATATCCATAACCCTGACCTCCTCCAGGCCCCATTCCCTGCCCTCTTTGAGCAAATGTACTGGTTCCACCTATCATCACAATGGCTAATGCCATAATTAGGATTGTTTTCATTTTTCTTGTTTTCATAATATTCAATTTTTAATTAATAATAATTGTTCTTTTGCTCATTAGACATTATTTGTTAATACTTTATTCCCTTATTTAAAATATTATTCTAATTTTATTCAATTTTCAATGAATAAAACCTAAATTCAGAACAGATTATTATGAAGACTAAAACCAGACTTCAGTTATCCACTCTAATGTTCCTTCAGTACTTTATCTGGGGGGCCTGGTATGTAACCATAGGCACTTATATGCTAAACAGCCTTCAATTTGAAGGAATTCAGGTTGGTCTGGTATATGGCACCTTTGCCATTTCAGCGATGATATCACCATTTTTTGTAGGACTGATTGCTGACAAGTTTTTTGCCACCGAAAAAGTACTTGGTACGCTACACCTTTTAGGAGCTTTGTTGTTATATGTTGCCTCCACCTCCAAGTCATTTTCATTGTTTTATCCCAGTATGTTAATCTATACAATGAGCTATACACCCACAATGGCCCTTTCGAATTCTCTAGCTTTTCATCAGATGAAAAACCCGGGACAGGAATTTCCAGGAATCAGGGTTTTTGGTACTATTGGCTGGATAATAGCAGGCTTAACTATAGGATTTATGGTTATTGAAGATTCTGTAAACCAACTTTACCTGGCTGCTATCGCTTCACTGGTATTAGGCCTCTACAGTTTCACATTACCACATGTACCTCCTAAGAAAAGTTCAGGAGAAACATTAAAACAGATTATGGGTTTGGATGCCCTGGCCTTGCTAAAACAACGACCCTTCGCTATAATAATTATATCATCTATTCTAACCTGTATTCCTCTATCCTTTTATTTCAGTTTTACCAATCCTTTTCTGAATGAAATAGGTATGGTTAATGCAGCAGGCAAAATGACAATGGGACAAATGTCTGAATTAATATTTCTTTTTGCCATGCCTTTCTTTTTTAAAAGACTTGGAGTTAAAAAAATGATCATGGTGGGTATGTTAGCCTGGCTGATCCGATATATAATGTTCTCCTTTGGAAATGTTGAAGGGCTTGTTTGGATGTTATATCTTGGCATTATTTTACATGGAATTTGTTATGATTTCTTTTTTGTAACGGGACAAATTTATGTTGATAACAAAGCCCCAAAACATCTCAGAAGCTCAGCTCAGGGAATGATAACTTTTGCCACTTATGGTTTTGGCATGTTTATTGGAACCTGGTTTTCAGGAAAAATAGTTGATTTTTATTCAATAAGCGATGGGGGGGAAATTCTGCATCAATGGGATAAGATATGGCATATACCTGCAATTATTGCCTTTGTAGTTCTTATTCTTTTCGGCGTAATGTTCAAAGAAGAAAAGCAAGCGAAAATACAAGAATCTCCACAATAATTTTCTACACTTTTTAAAATATTAAAAAATGAAAATTGGATTTGTAAGTGCTATTCTGGCTGATCAGTCATTTAATGAAGTTATTGATTTTGCATCAGCCAATGATTTTTCCTGCGTTGAACTTATGTGCTGGCCTAAAGGTAAAGCTGAAAGAAGATATGCAGGCGTCACACATATTGATATTTCTGACATAAATAGAAACAGTGCTGAAAGAATACTCGAAGAACTTAACAATAAAGATGTAAGTATAAGTGGCCTCGGCTATTACCCTAACCCGCTTTCTCCAAATAAAGAAGAGAGAACTACTGCAATCGAACACATTAAGAATTTAATAAAAGCTGCTACATTACTTAATGTAGAAGTTGTAAATACATTTATTGGCCGTGACTGGAAGAAAAACATTGATGACAACTGGATATTGTTTAAAGAAGTATGGCCACCTTTAATAAGGCTAGCTGAAGATCATGGAGTTAAAATAGCAATAGAGAATTGCCCAATGCTTTTTACAGATGATGAATGGCCGGGTGGTAAAAACCTGGCTTATAGCCCTTCTATCTGGAGACGGATGTTTGAAGAAATTCCAAATGATAATTTTGGATTGAATTTTGACCCCTCGCATCTTGTCTGGCTTGGAATTGATTATCGCAAGGCTATTCGTGAATTCGGTTCAAGAATTTTTCATGTCCATGCAAAAGATGTAAGAATTGATCATGATAAGCTTTACGAGCATGGTTATTTAGGATATCCTTTGCAATATCATACACCCAAATTGCCTGGTCTGGGGGATGTTAACTGGGGTAAGTTTTTTTCTGAGCTCTCTGATACCGGATACGATGGACCCGTATGCATTGAAGTGGAGGACAGGGCATATGAAAAGGACCTGCAAACACGTAAAAATTCTCTAACTCAAAGTGCGAGGTTCTTAAAACAGTACTTCTAAAATCATTTACGGAAGTATTATTAAGCATAGTCGGAATAAGAAATTCAGGTTGTTAACGTGAATGGGGACCTGAACCATCCCTGCGTCTTTCTCCTCTGTTTCGTCCTTCCTCCCCCCTATCAGAAGGATTTCTCCCATGCCTTCTGCTTTCAATCCTTTGTATTTGCT